>JBJXGM010000055.1:0-19218 GCA_046155985.1 Myxococcaceae bacterium
TTCGAGGACGAAAGGCTGCGCCGCCACGCAGCGCAAGCGACTTTGTGCTGGAGCGCGAGGTCCTCGCCGCCGCCCCACATCGAACCGCAGGCGACCTCTTGGGCAGTGCACCGGGCGTCTACATCGCCCAACCCGAAGGCAGTGCCGTGGCCCATCAAATTTATCTGCGTGGCTTTGACGCAGAACACGGACAGGACATCGAACTCACGGCTGGGCCTGTCCCCATCAACCAGCCGAGCCACATTCACGGCCAGGGCTACGCCGATTTGAACTTCATCATCCCCGAAGTCGTGCGCTCGCTCCGGGTGACCGAAGGCATCTACGACCCGCGCCAGGGCGACTTCGCTGTGGCCGGCAGCGTCCATTTCGACCTCGGCGTTCCGGCCCGGGGCTACCGGGTCCAAGGCACCTACGGTTCGTTCGACACTTGGCGGGCGGTCGGCGTGTACGCCCCTCCGGGTGCATCAGAAGAAACCTTTGGCGCCATCGCGATTCAGTCCACGCGCGGTTTCGGTCAAAACCGCGGCGCGCTCAGTGGCTCCGCCATCGGACAGCTGGCGTTCGACTTGCCCAATCGGTTCAACGGCCTCTTTCATGTCGCCGCCTATGGGGCCCGGGCCAACACGGCGGGCATTCTGCGTCGGGACGATGTCGCCGCTGGGCGCGTGGGCTTCTACGACAGCTATCCCGACCCCACCGCGAATGCACAGTCGGCTTTCGCGTCGCGCGCCCAAAGCGCCTTGGTTCTCGAGCGCACAGGCGACGATGGCAGTCGATTGGACCTCGCCACTTTTTTCACGCTGACGCACTACCGAAGTCGTCTCAACTTTACCGGCTACCAGGAGCGTTCACGCGAGAATCCGGACTGGACCGGCCGCGGCGACTTGGTCGAGCAAGGCAATCGGGCCTTGGGGCTTGGCGCACGTGCTTCGCACCGCACCGCGAGATTGTCCGGGCCTGGGACAACGTCGGGCCAGTTTGAAATGGGCCTTTCGCTTCGCACCGAACGCATCGACCAGGTTCAGAATCTGCTGCAAACGCCTGACAACCAAACGTGGGACCGACGCATCGATGCTGACATCCAGACCACCGACGTCGGTGCCTATGCCGACGCGGACCTGCGTTGGGGCTCGGTGGTTCACCTGCGGGGTGGCGTTCGCGCAGACGTCCTTCATTTTGATGTGACCGACACCCTGGCGAATCGAATTCCGCGTTTTCAGCAAGCGACATTCATTCCAGGATTTCGACGAACCGCGCTGGGCGTCGCCATCGGTCCTCGGGCGACACTCGAGGCCGACTTCGACCCCGTTCAGCTGCTCGCTTCTTACGGCGAGGGTTTTCGCTCTCCCCAGGCGCTGCAACTCGAAGAAGGCGAAAACGCACCCTTCACGAAGGTCCGCGGTGTCGAAATTGGCGGCCGCTATCGGCCGCGGGGTGGCGAACGCTTCGCACTGACCGCCGCGGGCTACTTCACGACACTGTCGAGCGACTTGGCGTTCGACCCGACCGAACTTCGCTTGGAGCGTCTGGGACCCACGCGGCGCTTGGGCGGTGTCGCCCACCTGCTCGCACGGCCGTTCTCGTGGCTTTTGGCGTCTGTGTCCGCGACGTTTGTTCACGCCACGCTGTTGGAGCCACCCCCCGCAACGCCTGACAACCCGTCTCCACAGTTCACACCAGGCCAGCGACTCCCCTACGTGCCTCCATGGGTTGTTCGCGCAGACGCCAGCGCTCAGCGCGAGTTTGACGTCTGGGGCCTGCATGTCGACGCCCGCCTCGGAACAGGTTTCACCTTCTTGTCGCCACGCCCGCTGCCCTACGGACGTTTCGCCGAACCCGTGGCGCTTTGGGATGTGTCGTTGGGACTGCGTGCGCGGTGGGTTGAGCTCACGCTGGATGTCTTCAATGTTTTGGGAAGTCGGTATGCTGCTGTCGAGTATTCATTCGTGTCGAATTGGGACAATCGAGACGTTCCTTCCCTGCTGCCAGCGCGCCATTTTGCCGCTGGCCCCCCACGGGCTTTTCAACTCACCTTGGGCTTCCACCTGTGAGTGCCCGCATGCCTCACGTGTTTTTCATCGGACTCTTGAGTCTCTTCGCCTGCACGAATGCCGGGCCGCTCGAAGTGTCCTTTCCTGTGACAGCCCTGGGACAGGACGCCACACCGACGACCGTCGGCGCTTGGACGGTCCAGCTGACACGCGCCGAGGTGGGATTTGGACCCGCGTATTTTTGCGCGGGTGTCTCAGCGGCCGGCGAACTCTGCCGCGCGGCGCTGGCTGAATTCGCCGACAGCCATGCCATCAACGCCCTTTCGCCCGAACCCCAACCCCTGGGCTTTGGCGCAGGCGAAACCGGGACAGTTCGCAGCGTCACCTATGACTTCGCCATCTCATGGACGCTGACGCAAAACTCGCCGACGTCGCTCGCCGGAGCACCACAAGGGCATTCCGCCATTCTCGAAGGAACTGCAACGCGCGGCGCCGATGTCCTCAATTTTCGGACGAGCCTTGCCCTCGCGCCTCAGTTTGCCGGCGCGCGGGCTGTCGAGAGCGCACCGGTCCGCGCGACCCTTTCTGGCTCGGAAGTTGCCTTAGACGTCGTCGTTCGGCCTTTGGCCTGGGCAAGCGTCATTCCGTTTGACGCCGTGTTTGCGTCGTCCGGAGGCGCGCCGCTCGTCACGTTGCTCCCAGGCTCGCCCGCTTATGAGGCCATTCGCTTGGCGATGATGGTCAATGCGCCGCCACAATTGACGTGGCACACGCCGTAGAAGCGTACGCCGTAAAGCACACGCCAACGACGGCCCAAGCTCGAATCAGCCGCTGCGGTGAAACAGCCAAAGCGATGCGAACAACAGCGGGATGCCCAGAAGCCGTCCAGGCGTCAGAGGCCTGGTGTCCATGCCCAACCAGCCAAAGTGGTCGATGGCCAGCGCCGTGGCCAATTGCCCCAGAAGCCCCGCAACCATCACCGTCGTCACACCGACCCGTGAAACGCTGACAATCACCAACGTCACGTAGAGGCATCCCAAGACACCACCCAACCACTGCCAAATCGGAGCGCCGAGAATCGCTTTCACGTTTCCGCGCCCCATCACCACAACCAAGGCGAATGCCAAGAGACCGCCCACGACGAACGACATTAGGGTCGCTTCCAAAACGCCCGTGCGACGCGACAAGGCGCCGTTGATCGGCGACTGAAACGCAATCAGGGTTCCAGCGGCAATCATGAGAGCAACGAAAGGCCAGGTGTTCATCGAGGTCGCCCGGGCAAGAATTCCTAAAGCGGCACGAGGCTTTTAGCGCGTTTTCCGGAAGGCTTGCCAAAATCGCCGGGCGTCTTATGCATGTGAAGGCATGAATCAACTGAAGACAGTTCTTCTCCTGGGTGTTCTCTCGGCGTTGCTCGTCTGGCTCGGCGGGCTCTTGGGCCCGAGCTATGCATACACATTCGCGTTCATCGCCGTCGCCATGAACTTTTTCGCCTACTTCTTTTCCGACAAGCTCGTGCTGCGCGCACACGGCGCGCGCGAAACGACGCCGAGCGAGCTGCCGGCAGTTCACCGCTTGGTCGAAGAATTGTCGTCAAGGGCTCAGATGCCCAAGCCTCGTGTATTCTTCATCGACGACGCGAATCCCAATGCCTTTGCCACCGGACGAAATCCAACGCACGGGGCCGTCGCCGTCACCCGAGGCATTCTGGAGCGCCTGGATGAGCGAGAACTGCGTGGCGTCCTCGCTCACGAGCTTGCTCACATTCGCAACCGCGACGTCTTGTTGGCCACCGTCGCCGCCGGTATCGCCACAGCGATTTCATCGTTGGCGCATTTTGCGTCCTTCGCTGCCTTTTCCGGGCGCGATGACGAAGAAGGCTCAGGCTTTGGCGGCCTGGCGATGGCGCTGGTGGCACCGTTTGCGGCGACCCTGATTCAATTGGGCGTCTCTCGAGCGCGCGAGTTCCAGGCGGACAAGACGGGGGCAGAGATTTCACAGGACACCGACGCACTCGCCAGTGCGCTGCAAAAACTCGACGTGCTGAGCCACCGCATTCCCTCGCAGACGGCAACCCCAGCAACCGCCAGCCTGTTTATCGTTAACCCGCTCTCTGCCGGCGGCCTGGCCGGTCTTTTTTCGACCCATCCGCCGATGGCCGAACGCATTGCACGATTGCGTTCACTCACGGTGCATTAGAGCGCAGTGGGAGCGGCGCACACATGCTAAAACCCTAGACGGACCCTCGTCCTCCTCGGAGAATGGACGTCTCTTGGAATGAGCACCCCACCGACGCAGGTTTTCGTCCGAAATGCCGAGGGAAAAATCTGGGGCCCCATTGCAGCGTCTTCCGTGAAGATGCTCCTGGAAGACGGCCACCTCACGCCCCCCCTCCAAGTCTCGCGCGATGGCATCGCATTCGGGCCCCCGGACACCTTGCCTGACTTCGCCGAAGTGGTGCCGCGCGAGTTGTGGGCCGGGCGCGCGCGGCCGAAAACACAGCATTCGCCACCCGTCTTGACACCTGTTGACGCGACTGCGACAGCAAAATCCAAGGCACCCTCATCCGATGCTTCAAAGCGAAGCGTCTCCATTCCTGATGGCATTCCTGCAGAGGGCGAATTGGCCAAAGTCTCTGTGGCGCGGCTGTACGCGCTCGCCGCCACCCGGGACGCCACGGGCCTATTTAGTTTCGAAATGGGCGGCCGCGTCCTGTGGGTGCACTTCAAAAAAGGTGCACCGGAACGCGTGGAGTCAAGCCACCCCGATGACAGCGTCGGCGCGTTCCTCGTGCAGCAAGGCTTGCTTTCCAAAGACGCGCTCGCACGTGCTGAGAAAGAGAAGGCCAAGTTCGGGGGCGAAGTCATCGGTGCCCTCATGGGCCTGGGGCTGGCAAACCCCAATCACGCTTTCGCCGCGCTCGGGCAACGGGCGTCCACGCTCCTGGCACGCGCGCTCAGTACCGGGGAAGGGCACTTCAGCTTCTCCGCGCAGGAGTTGCCGCCGCACCAGGCGCTTCCCCTGGGACAGCGCTGGGCCATTCTCTCCGATGCGATGCGCAAGACGCCGACGGCGGATGTCCTTCGTCGTTTGTCCGACGAGCGTGCGTTGCCCGTCATGAAATCGGGTTGCATCGTGCCGGTGTCCGAACTGCGCCTCACGCCTCAAGAAGCGCGTGCCTACACTTTCATCGATGGCGTCCGTTCCCTCGACGAACTGATGCGCGACTTTCCAGCCGAAGCCGACATCTACGCACGGTTGGTATTCTTGCTGCGAGAACTCGAGGGGGTTTCGTTCGCGGCAGTTCGCCCGAGGATGCCCCCGCCACCTCCAGAATCGCCCTCCCCGGCGTCGGCACCGTCTTCAAAGCCAACGACAACTGCCGCGCCCCCTGCGCCGGATGTCCACTCGCACGCGCCCCCAGCGACTTCGCCTTCGCCAGCGACAAGGCCCGTCGCAGGGCCGAAACCCCAGGCGACTTCGAAGCCGGTCGTCGCAAGCGTGCCCGTTGACCCTGCGGCCGAACTCGCGAAGCTTCGCGAACAAATTCCCAATCTCAAAGGCCAGAATCACTTTCAGATTCTTTCAGTGCCCGAGTCTGCAGACGACAACACGGTGAAAATCGCTTATTTCAAACTCGCCAAGCTCTATCACCCGGACACGGTGCCCACCGACGCACCCCCTGAACTCGGAAAACTCAAGGCGGAAATGTTTGCGGCAATTGGTGAGGCCTACCAAGTGCTGGGTGAAGGCGCGTCGCGACAGCAATACCTTTCTGACCTCAAAACGGGGGGCACAGAGAAAGTCGATGTCGCGCAAATTCTCGCCGCCGAAGACATCTTTCAGAAAGGCACTCTGCTTGTGAAGGGACGTCGCTATGCGGAGGCGTTGGAGCACTTCAAGAAAGCCATTGAGGGCAACCCTGAAGAAGGTGAGTTCTATGCCTGGCGGGGATACACCCATTTTCTTCTGTCCACAGACAAAGAGAAGGGAACGGGCGACGCCATCGTCGACCTCGAAGAGGCCCTGCGAAAGAACCCCCGGTGTGCCCCAGCGCACTACTTCAACGGTCTCATTGCCAAAGCCAACGGCGAGCTCGCTGCGGCGAAGCAGCATTTTTTGCAGACCGTCGACATCGCACCCGGCCACGTCGATGCGCAGCGTGAGCTGCGCCTGATGAACAGCGGCAAGAAATAGGGGCCCTCGTCAGCGCTGCGCTGGCGCCAAAGCCTGCAAGGCCTGCCCCAGCTGACCCGCGAAGTTTGGAACGAAGTATTGCCGCTTCGACTCTCCTGCATGGCGACGCACACGCGTTTCCTCTTCGACGTACCCCGCGTACCCGTTCGCCAAACCGATGACGCGCGTTGCACCCGCCGCTGACTCCAACCGTTGCGCAACCTCATGGGTTGGCTCAAGCGGAACCGCCACGAGTGCCAGAGGCCCGAGCGTCCAGTGTCTCAAGGACAGTGCCTTTGGCGCGCTTCCGCAAAGCACGCGCTCGATTGAGCGCTCCAAAAATTGCGGTACCCAGCGAGATGCATCCAGCGCGGGCAACCGAAGCGTCGCTCGGACCAAACGGAAGTGAACCCCAGCCCCTGCTGGCTCCCGCAGGCGCGGCACAAGGCCTCGCAGCGTCTTGGAGAGGGCGGCTGCGTAGCGAACGGGAGCGGGCGCGGTTCCGTCTGGCACGACGGCCGCTGCGTTTCCACCCGCGCCTTGCAGCACAAGCGTCACCTCATGCGAAGGACGCTCCATCTGCGAAAGGAGGCCCGGAAAGTCTGGATGCGCCACTTTTGCATCGCGCGGTACCAGCGTGGGGTGAGCTGCCAAGATGAGGAACTGCGCGGCGCCCCCTCCTTCGCAAACAAAGCGAAGGCGGTCGATGCGGGTGTCGACAGAGGCCTCGCCACTTCGGGATTGCACCAAACCCTCGCTCTGGCCTGTTGACCATTCGAAGGCCGCGTCACAGCGAGCCCCCCATGCTTCGTTGAGCGCTTCCTTTCCCGCACCGATGAGCGCCTGCTCGATAGCGTCACGCGGGCGCCCGGTGCCCGCCCAAGCCGCAAGCCATCGTTCATCGTATCCACCCACCGAAGAGTGGCTGTGTGTCGCCACGACCCAGACATCATCAAAACCGAGAGCGGCGCCATTCGCGCGAAGCGCATCGGAAATCGCCTCCGTCACCGTCAGTAAGTCGAAGCTGACGACCGCTATCGCGAGCGCGCCGACTTCAACGCCAACTGCTTGAGCTTCCAGCGGAATCTCGGCGCGTGTGACCTGCCGATGAAATCCGGGATAACCGGCAACAGGAACGGGCCAAGGAAGCGTCACGTCAGCGCGCCCCCAACCCGCACGCAGCAAGCCATGCGCATTGTCGTTCAATTCAATGTTCGGCTTTGTCTCCGTTGGGTTCTGCTGGCCACAATCCGAGCCTGGCCGGTACAGCCACCCGGCGCCGGCAAGAAGCAAGATTGCCGTGACGATTCCTAGAGTTCGTCTGCGCCGCATCCCAGAAAAAGGAACCTAGCTCCAAAGTTCATGGGCTTGCTGTTAATAAGGTGGTTTCCATGTGCGGCGTATTCGGAATTTACGGACATCCTGAGGCCTCCAACCTGGCGTATCTGGGGCTGCACGCGCTTCAACATCGTGGCCAGGAGTCGGCGGGAATCGTCTCCGCGCAAGCCGGCCACCATCATGCCTTTCGCGGCATGGGCTATGTGGCCGACCTCTTCACCGCGGAAGTCCTTGCCCAGCTGCCGGGAAACGTCGCCATCGGACACGTGCGCTACTCAACGGCCGGTGTCAGTCATCCCAAGAACGCTCAACCGCTGGCGATTGAACACGCCAGAGAGCGGACCGCCATCGCGCACAACGGGAACTTGGTGAATGCGGAGAGCTTGCGCGGGGAGCTCGAACGACAAGGCGCCATTTTCCACTCGAATTCGGACACAGAAGTCATTCTTCACTTGCACGCGCGCTCGCGCGCACCCTCGTTTGAGGCGCGCCTTGTCGAAGCGCTTCGACGGGTTGAGGGGGCCTACTCGTTGGTCCTGCTCGATGGGGAGCGCCTCATTGCGGTGCGCGACCCGCATGGTTTCCGGCCTCTGGTATTGGGCCGGCTCAAAGACGCGTATGTCGTGGCCTCAGAAACAACCGCATTGGACCTCCTCGAGGCTGAGTACGTTCGTGAAATCGCACCCGGCGAGATGCTGGTGATTGACGAACAAGGGCTTCACACCACGCGCCCCTTTGCACCCAAGCGGGCAGGACGTTGCGTTTTTGAGCACGTTTACTTCGCTCGGCCAGATTCCGTTGTTTTTGGCCAGTCGGTGTACGCCGTGCGCAAGCGATTGGGACAAGAATTGGCGAAGGTGAAACCGGCGACGGCCGACTTGGTCATCGCCGTTCCCGACTCCGGCGTTTCAGCCGCCATTGGTTACTCCCAGGCCAGCGGGATTCCGTACGACGTGGGTCTCATTCGTTCTCACTACGTGGGTCGAACCTTCATCGAGCCCCAACAATCCATTCGCCACTTTGGCGTGAAGCTCAAGTTGTCGGCCGTCCGCGAAGTCCTCCAAGGCAAGCGCGTCGTCGTCATTGACGACTCCATTGTCCGCGGCACCACGTCGCGAAAAATCGTCAAGATGTTGAAATCCGCTGGGGCCACGGAAGTCCACATGCGCATCTCAAGCCCACCGACGAAATGGCCCTGCTACTTCGGTATCGACACCCCGTCGCGCAATGAGCTCATCGCGGCCACGCACTCCGAGGATGAAATCGCGCGTTACATCACTGCCGACAGCCTCGGCTACCTGGACCTGGAAGGCCTCGGGCGCGCCGTCGGCGACGCGGGCAGCGAGACCTATTGCAACGCGTGCTTCAGCGGCAAATACCTCACTGAAAATTTTCAACCTGCCGAGCGCCGCGCGCTTGGCGAGGCTGCTGCGTGAAGCTCGTCACGTTTTCGACGCGCCAGCGAACCCACGTCGGCATGGCCTTGGATGCCGGCGTCGCCACGCTGGATGTCCCTTCTCTCCGGGCGCTGTTGTCGTCACCGGCACGCTTGGCCGACGTCCGAAAGAACGCTCAGACAGCGCGGCCAGATGTCGCATGGACTGACGTCACCCTGCTGCCGCCTGTCCCAGACCCTGCGCGTATCCTTTGCGTCGGCGCGAATTACCGAGAACACCGCGAAGAAATGGGACATGCTTCGGTGGCGCACCCGACCCTGTTCACACGCTTTGCAAGCACGCTCGTGGGCTCCGGACAACCGCTGGCGCTGGCTTCCGAAGTGACCGAGTTCGACTACGAAGGCGAGTTGGCCGTCGTCATCGGAGCGCGCTGCCGCCGCGTTTCCAAGGCGGACGCGCTGAAGGTCGTCGCCGGCTACGCCTGTTTTCAAGATGCAACGGCTCGCGACTGGCAGCGGCACACGCCCCAGTTCACGGCGGGGAAAAATTTCCCGGCAACGGGCGGCTTTGGGCCCGCCCTCGTCACCGCAGACGAAGTCGGTGACCCGCAGAACCTTCGCCTGTCGCTCCGACTCAACGGGCAGGTCATGCAGCAAGCGCGAACAGACGAAATGATGTTCGATATTCCGACGCTGATTGCCTACATCACGACGTTCACCGAGCTGGAGCCTGGCGACGTTGTCGCCACGGGAACGCCCAGCGGCGTGGGCAGCAGACTCGACCCACCGGTTTTTCTTCGCGACGGTGACCTTCTTGAAGTCGACATTGAACGCGTCGGTACGCTTGTCAACGGCGTCGCCGGCGAGCGCGCTTAGGCTCCGCGAACAAAATCCGCCATGTCCAAAGGCATCGCGGCTTCGAAAGTGCAAAGTCGTTTCTCTATGGGATGTGGAAAAGAAAGTTTGGCGGCATGAAGCGCATGCCTTGAGAGGCGCAGGCGCTCCCATCCCTCGGGCTCCAACGTCCCCTTGGAGAACCGGTCGAAGTACGCCGGGTCAGGTCCGTAAATCTTGTCCCCCACAATCGGATACCCAGCCTCGCGAAGGTGGATTCGAATTTGATGTTGTCGTCCCGTCTGAGGCTGCGCCCGGACGAGGGAAAACGGCACGTCCTCGCGAACAAAACGCGACACCACAACGAAATCGGTCCTTGCGGGTTTTCCCACCTGGGCGTCGATTCGCACGGCAATACGAATGTCGGGCGTCCCTTCAGCAATCGGGGCATCGACAGAAAACGTGTTCTCCGGCGGATGGCCCTCGCAAATCGCCAAGTATTCTTTCTTCACCGCGCCTTCCACAAACGACGCCATGAGTCGCTGACACGAAAGCTTCGTCCGCCCACACACCAACAACCCTGACGTTTCGCGGTCGAGGCGGTGTGCGGGGTGCGGACGATTGTCGCCTTCACGCTCTCGCAACAACGACACCAGGGTTCCGCGAAAGTAGCGGGCGGTGGGGTGAATCGGCAGGCCTGCGGGCTTGTCGAGCACCAGCAGTGCTTCGTCACGAAACACTTCGCGAATGTTCGTTGGCGTCTCGGGTTCAATCCCCACAGGACGGCGCAGCCGAAAACGAAGTCCTGCCGTCACGAGACTGGACGCCTTCAGGGGTTTTTCGCTGAGCAGACTTCTTTCGATGAGGCCTTGAATGCGCGTTCGCGAAAGCCGGCGAAGCTTCTCTTGAAGGTAGCGGTCCAGCCGTTTGCCGGCGCAGTTCGGTTCGACCACGAACTCGATTTCAACGAATGCTTCCGACCGCTCAAGATTCATGGTCGATTCACCATCGTGCAGCGCATGCGTGCTTACCTCACAGGACTTTTTCTAGCCATGTCCACCGCTGCGTCGGCGGCCGCCCCACAACTCGCTGTGGTCGAGCCCTTGGCGCCCTCCGACATGGTCGGCCTTGCCGGGCAAGTCGCCTTGGAGATTGAGGCCACCGCCCAAGCGAAGAAAGTTCCGCTGCTGCGCGCCGCCGATGTTCGCGCGAAGCTCGGCGCTCTCCAATACAAAGCCCTGCAAGCCTGCGGACCTTCGCCCCGATGCGTTTCGGAGTTCGTCCGCGCGCTTCGTGTTGACCGCATCGTGACAGGCACGCTGAACCGGGACGCACGCGCCTACCGGGTGCGCTTGGCGCTGATGGACCTCAGCGAAAACCGCGTCGTTTCGGATGTGGACCTGACGATTCTCATCGCGGCCCGGCGCTTTGTGAGAGATGTCCGTGCAGCTGTTCCGGGGCTTCTGCAAGGACGCGCCGAGGCACGAGGAACGCTTGTCGTTTCGACTTCGGTTCCTGCAGCGACGCTCACCGTGGACGGCCATGTGGAGGGCCAAACGCCCGTCACGTTGACCCTCCGCACAGGAAAGCACGAAGTTCGCGTCGACAAGGAAGGCCACGGTTCCGTGTCACGGTGGGTCAGTGTTGCCGCCCATCAAACGACGCGAGAAGACATCCGCCTGATTGTGATGCCCCACGCTAACGGCCTGCCCCCCACGACCGAAGTCGCTCCCGGAACGTCGGGGGCAGGTTGGCGCCTGCCCCTGGCAAGTTGGATTCTCTTCGGGGTGGCAGCCGCCGGCGGGGCAACGGGGGTCGGTTTCGGCGTGGCCACGCAACACCTCGAGGGGCGAATGCAGACCAGCTTCGATGCGACTCGCGGCGCTTATGGTTTGTCTCGAGGCGACGCGATTCGGGGCAGACGCATGGCCGGTTTGGCCAACGGCTTTTACGCGGGTGCTGGCGCGGCCTCTCTGGCCGCGCTCGCCTTGGCCATCTGGGGACAGCCACCGCTTCCTCTGAAAATGGCATCAGGACCCACGCCCGTGGGTGCCAGCATTGAGGTCACTTTCTAATGCGCCGGCTGATGCGTCGCTGCACGTTGAGCATGTTGGCCCTTGTCACGCTGGCGTCTTGTCGCTTCTCGGTGAATCCCGACGGCAACAGTTTCAGCTGCGTCGACGCCGACGACTGTGACGAGGGCTACGAATGTGTGGCACGCCTGGATGGCACACCGAGCCGTTGCTGGCCGATAGGATTTTGCCAACCCGAAACGTGTGACGGCGCCGACCAAGACTGCGATGGCATCGTCGACGATGGCTTCGACTTGCAAAGCAACACCTCGCACTGCGGCCAATGCGGCAATGCATGCCCCATCGGCTTGTTGTGTCAGGCGGGTGTTTGCGGCAACGCGGGCTAAGGGCCCTAAGCCAGAAGCCACTTTGAGTAGAGGGCGGCAATTCGCTCTCCGGCGTGGCCATCCCAGCCGTCGGGGATTCGTCCACGCTTGCCACCGGTGCGCAAAACGACATCGGCGGCTTGTCTGATGCGCGCCCCGCTTGTCCCCACCAATTCATTGGTGCCTTCGGTCACCGTGACGGGTCGCTCCGTATTTTCGCGCAACGTGAGACAGGGAACGCCCAGCGCCGTGGCTTCTTCTTGAAGTCCACCCGAGTCGGTGAGCACCAACTTTGCGCGTGAAGTCAGGGAAAGAAACTCGAGGTACCCCATTGGATCGACCACCCGGAGTCCAGGATGGGTTTGTTGCAGCCCAGCGATTCGCGCTTCGCCAAGCATCTTGCGCGTGCGGGGGTGCGCGGGGAAGACAACAGGGATTTCGTCAGACAGTGCCGTCAACGCCGCCAGCATCTCCTCCAGGGTGTCACGAACATCCACGTTGCTCGCCCGATGAAGCGTGCAAACGGCGTAGCCCTGCGGGACGAGGCCCATCGTCTTCAGTGTTGAAAGCGCCTGCGCCTGCGGGAGTGCGGCGTGAAGCGAATCCATCATCACGTTGCCGACAAAAAAGATGCGCTCTGGGGGAACCCCTTCCTTCTTCAAGTTGTCGTCCGCGTCGCGCGAGGGCGTCAGCAAGAAGTCCGCAAGGCGGTCGGTGACAACGCGATTGATTTCCTCCGGCATCGTGCGGTCATGACTCCGAAGGCCTGCTTCCACGTGCGCCACGCGGATGTTCATTTTTGCAGCCACCAGTGTTGCCGCGAGTGTGCTGTTGACATCGCCCACCACCGACACCAGCGAAGGCTTTTCAGCGTCGAACACCGTCTCGAGCGCCATCATCACGCGACCGGTTTGTTCAGCGTGCGAACCCGACCCCACTCCGAGGTGGACATCCGGGGCCGGCAACCCCAAGTCCCGAAAAAATACGTCACTCATTTGAATGTCGTAGTGCTGGCCGGTGTGAACAAGCTTCTGCGCCACACCCGCCACGCCCGCGAGCGCACGCCAAATCGGGGCGACTTTCATGAAATTCGGCCGCGCACCCACAATGTGCAGCACAACCTTGTGGGCGGGGGACGAAGCCATGGCGTAGCCACTCTAACCCCAGAGATCGCTTGAGTTGAGCGTGGATCGCGAAGGAGTTTTGGCCGAGGCCGCGAAGCGAGGCGCGGCAGTGCCCGTTGGCACGGCGCGCCGAGCGACAAGGGGATCGGCCAAAAGAACCAGCGAGGCGTGTTCATCCCAAGCGATTTCTGGGGTTGGGCATTGGGCAGTAAGCTTCACCATCTCTTCGCCATGGCCCTCCCCATCGCCGTCATTCCCTCGCGCTACGGCGCCGTTCGTTTCCCCGGGAAGCCGCTCGCGTTGCTTGCGGGGCGACCGTTGGTCCAGCACGTGTGGCAAAGGTGTCAGGAGAGCCAAGCCTTCGGGCGCGTCATCGTCGCCACCGATGACACACGCATTGCCGAAACCGTGAAATCGTTTGGCGGTGAAGTCGTTTTAACATCGTCCCAATGTGCCAACGGAACCGAGCGCGTGGCGGAAGTCGCGCGCTCGCTCGCATCAGAGGATGTCTTCGTGAACGTCCAAGGTGATGAGCCGCTCGTTCACCCAGAGGCTTTGCAAACGCTCACCTCAGCCTTTGCGGACGCCACGGTAAACTTCGCCACGTTGGTGCGGGTCCTGGATGAAGCGGAACGACCCAACCCCAACGTCGTCAAAGTGGTGCTCGCCGCCAACGGCGACGCCCTCTATTTTTCGCGAGCCGACATCCCCTTCCTGCGTGGACCGCCGCCAGCGGGCTTCAAGCGCTGGGCCCACTTGGGGCTTTATGGGTATCGCCGTACCACCCTGTTGCGCTTGGCTTCGCTTCCGCCTTCTCCACTGGAGCAGGCCGAAAGCTTGGAGCAGCTTCGTGCGCTTGAGAACGGCATCCCCATCCGGTGCTTGGTCACCACGCACCGCAGCTTCGGCATCGACACGCCTGAAGACTTGGCGAAAGCAGAGGCACAGTTGCGGCAAGCCGCCTCGCGCTAGACCGCCCGTCACCGGTCCAAGCCAGATGTTGGACAGGCCCTTGTCAAGCTGGATACTCGCGGCCAAGAGGCCCGTATGCCGATGGCAATAGACACCCTGGCAAGCGTTCAGAAAGTCGATTTGGTGTATTTCTTGGGCGGTTTTCCGCAAATTGCCGCAGCGTTGATTATTGCGGCCGTTCTCGCCCGGGATGGGGTGCGCCGTGTTCGGCGAATCCGCGAGGACGCACAAGCGGCGCGTTAGTCCCCCGTTGCCAACGGTTGTCAACCCTCGTGTGCGGTTGCGGCGTGGCGCACAGGTCGACTGACAAGCGACGCATGCTGCCTGTTGACGACCTTGCGGCTTCTTGGGATTACGCCTCATGCGCTCCAAGAAGACCAAGTTCATCTTCATCACGGGGGGCGTTGTCAGCTCGCTGGGCAAGGGCATCGCGTCGGCATCCATCGGCGCTCTCCTAGAGAACCGAGGCCTCAAAATCACGCTGATGAAGCTGGACCCGTACATCAACGTGGACCCCGGCACGATGAGCCCGTTCCAGCATGGGGAAGTCTTTGTCACCGACGACGGTGCTGAAACCGACATGGACCTGGGTCACTACGAGCGCTTCACCCAGGCCGCGATGTCCAAGCTCAACAACTTCACCACCGGCCGTGTCTACAACTCGGTCATTCAGAAAGAGCGACGCGGCGAGTACCTGGGCAAGACCGTTCAGGTGATTCCGCACATCACCGACGAAATCAAAGCGAACATTGTCGCTGCGGCCGAAGGCTACGACGTCTGTCTCGTCGAGGTCGGTGGCACGGTCGGCGACATCGAGTCGTTGCCGTTCATGGAGGCGGTCCGGCAGATTCGCTACGACGTCGGCGCTCAAAACACCGTTTACCTGCACCTCACGCTGCTGCCCTATATCGCTGCAGCGGGCGAAGTGAAAACCAAGCCGACGCAGCACTCGGTGATGAAGCTGCGCGAAATCGGCATTCAGCCAGACGTCCTCTTGTGCAGAACCGACCGCGAAATCTCCAAAGAGATGAAGGACAAAATCGCGATGTTCTGCAACGTGGACCCCGGCAGCGTCTTCACCTCACCCGACGTCAAGAGCATCTACGAGCTGCCGCTGGAGCTTCACCGGCAAGGTCTTGATGAACGCATCGCAGAGGTGCTCAACATTTGGTCGCGCTCGCCCAGTCTGGACCGCTGGGAAAAAATCGTTCAAACGATTTACCATCCCTCACGCGGTGAAGTACGCATTGGCATTGTCGGCAAGTACGTTGACCTCAAAGAAAGCTACAAGAGCCTCAACGAAGCGCTTCTCCACGGTGGAATTGCCAACGAAGTGCAGGTGAATTTGGCCTTCGTCGACTCGCAAGAAGTCGAGGCCAAAGGGCCACAAGCGCTTCTTTCGGATGTCGACGCCATCCTCGTCCCTGGTGGGTTTGGCGTGCGTGGCACCGAAGGGAAAATCGCGGCCGTTCGGTGGGCCCGCGAAAAGAAGGTGCCATTTTTCGGCATTTGCCTGGGGCTTCAGATGGCTGTCGTGGAGTACGCGCGCAGCGTTTTGGGGCTGGAGGGCGCCAACTCGCTCGAGTTCGACGAGCGCACGCCGCACCCGGTGGTTTCGCTCTTGTCTTCGCAAGTCGATGTCAAAGACAAAGGCGGCACGATGCGGCTGGGGGCGTACCATTGCCAACTCAAGCCCGGAACGCTTGCGCACCGCCTCTACGGGCAGAACGATATTTCTGAACGGCACCGTCACCGATACGAGGTGAGCAATCAGTACCGCGCACGACTCGCCGAGGCAGGCCTCATTATTTCGGGCCAACATCCTGAGTTGGACCTCGTTGAGATGATTGAACTCAACAACCATCCCTATTTCCTTGCGTGTCAGTTCCATCCCGAGTTCAAGAGCAAGCCTTTTGCGCCGCACCCGCTCTTCTCAGGCTTCGTGCGCGCCGCTGTTGAACACCGCGAGAAGCGCGCGTGATTTCGCTCGGCGGCCACAAGGTTGGCGCATCACAGCCGCTTTTGGTTATCGCCGGCCCCGATGTCATTGAGTCTGAGGCCCACGCGCTGAGACACGCTCGCCTCTTGGCGGACATCACCCAACGGGTCGGCTTGCCCTACATTTTCAAGTGCTCGTTCGACAAAGCCAACAGAACAAGCCGCGAGTCCTTTCGTGGACCGGGGCTCAAGGCGGGGCTCGAGGTGCTGGCCAAAGTCAAGCGCGCCGTCGGCGTGCCGGTCCTGACCGACATTCACGACGTGCACCAAGTGGGCCCCGCGGCCGACGTCGTCGATGTCTTGCAAGTCCCGGCTTTCTTGTGCCGCCAAACCGACCTCATTGAAGCCGTCGCACGCTCCGGCCGTGGCGTGAATCTCAAAAAAGGGCAGTTCGTGGCCCCCTTGGACATGCTGCACGCCGCTCAGAAAGCGCGCGCGGTGGGTAACGACAACATCTTGGTCACCGAGCGCGGCGCCTCATTTGGCTACCACAACCTTGTCGTCGACATGCGTGGCCTTTTGTTGATGCGGGAAGCCGGGTTGACAGTGTGTTTCGACGCCACGCATTCGGTGCAGCTCCCCTCGGCGGGCCAGGGGCAGACGGCCGGGGAACGAAAATTTGTTCCGTTGCTCGCGCGCGCCGCCGTGGCCGCAGGCATTGACGCCTTGTTCACGGAAGTCCACGAAGACCCCGAAAACGCGCCGTGCGACGGCCCCTGTTCGCTCACGCCGACAATGTTTGAGAGCGTGTTGAAAAACGCTGTTGCCATCCGTCGCGCGGTGGAGGCCTAAGTGTCGGGACCGATGGGCGCCGAAGAGGTCCTCCAACGCGCTGCCGAAGTGCGTCTTCTGGTGTTGGACGTCGACGGCGTCATGACCGACGGTGGATTGTACTTTGGAACTGGTGGCGAGTTGTTCAAGCGGTTCGATGCCAAGGATGGCTTTGGCCTTGTCCTCGCGCGAGAAGCCGGACTGCCGTTTGCATTGTTGAGCGGGCGCACGTCCCCCGCGGCCGAGGCACGTGGCGCGGACCTGGGGGCTGTCACCATCGTTCAGGGCGTACGCGAAAAGCTTCCGGCGTTCGAATCCCTCTTGCGCCAGCAGGGTGTGCCCGAGTCTGCCTGTGCGTACATGGGTGACGACCTCATCGACTTGCCCGTTCTTGAAGTGGTGGGACTTCCCGCTTGTCCGGCCGATGCGGTGCCCCAGGTGCGAGCCCGCTGTGCATTTGTCTCGCAGAGTCCCGGTGGGCGTGGCGCCATTCGAGAGCTTGTCGACCTTTGCCTGAAGGCCCGCGCAGCGCGTTGACGGAGCGGTTTCCGTGGAAAAACACTACACGACGCACGACATCAGCGAACTCCTTCAAGTCGACCCTTCGACTGTGGCCAAGTGGGTCGACCGCGGCCTGCTGACTGCTTTTCGAACACCCGGCGGACACCGTCGTGTGCGGAGCGGCGACCTCCGGGCGTTTCTCGTTGCACATGAGATGCCCATTCCGGGCGCGTTGGGTTCGACGCTGTTGTCGCTCGTGGTGGTGGAAAGCGACAAGCAGGCGCTGGAGACGTTGCGCCGCGCATTGCGCCCCTACGCGGCACAAGTGGCCGTTCACGCAACGACTTCCGGCGTTGAAGGATTGCTGCTCACCGCTGAAACCCAGCCCCATGGGCTTTTGTTGGACTTGGACATGCCTTCGTTCGATGCCCTGGAAGCCTGTCGACGGGTGCGTTCACGCAAAAACCTAGAGGGGGTCCGCGTCGTCACCCTCACGACACGGCCAAGTCCTGGACTCACAGAGCAGTCCGAACGTGCAGGGGCCTTGGCTTGCTTGACCAAACCCGTGGAGACGGAACCGTTGTTGGAGCTGTTTCGTGTCCCGCTGCGCCTGGCCGTGCGGAAGGGCTAGAGCGCATCTCATCCAACCCGACCGAGCATCACGGCAGAGATGCAACGGACGTCAGGCGACCGAGGGGTTGGTGAGATGCGCTCCAAAGCTGGGCGGGCGCACCGGGCTAAGCTAGCCTCTCACGCGTATGCCATTTCAGCACCGCATGAGCGAAATCTTAGTGCGCGCGAAAGTCATCGACGCGCTGCAACAGCGCTCGGCGGCGGCACATCAAGAACGCTGGGGGGGGGCAGCTTTGCCACAGCGCTCATTGAGCTCGGACTTGCTTCCGAGGACGACGTCCTGCGCACTTTGTCAGAAGCGATTGGCGTTGAGCGCGCCCTGCTGGACGGCAGGCCCATCGACCCTCAAGTCTTGGCCAAAGTCACGACCCATTTCTGTGAGCAGCGCCACGTCTTCCCCGTGGAGCTTCGTGCCAAGGGAAAGACGCTCGTGCTCGCGATGGGAGACCCGACAGACTTGTCCATCATCGATGACGCCGAAGGCCTTTCGCGCTGCAAAGTTGTCCCACTTTTGGCCAGCGAGCTGGAAATCGGCCGGGCGATTGACCGCCACTACAAAGGCATCATGCACGACACCACTTCGCGCGCACGCAAAGCTGTGGTGCGCGCCGGCGAAACCCCGGATTTTGACCCTGCCGACAGCCAAGCCGCTGCGGCCGGCGGATTTTCGTTTTCTCGAAACGAGACGGAATTCGACCCCGAGGCTTTGAGTCAAAGCAGTGCTGACAATGCATTGGAACGGATGCTCGCACCCAGCGATTCGGGATGGAGCGATGCCGACATCGCGCGACTGCATGCATTGCGCTCCAACCAAAAGCGCAGCGCGCACGTGCTCACGACATTGATTGAACTGTTGGTCGAAAAGGGCGCACTCAGCGCCGACGAAGCCCTTCTGGGAAAGCGCTAGTGCCCCGGCGAGGGATTTTCGATCCAGGCGAGGGCACAGAGACGCGAGCAAGACAAGGAAGGCCGAAGCGAGAGTACCTCGCGGTACTGGCTGGATGTGGAGGACGAAGTGCCTTCAGATCTGGCCTTTGAGGGCGAGCCGCGGCTGACCACCAGCTTCAAGACCGGACGGCGGGTGCT
>JBJXGM010000060.1:0-25405 GCA_046155985.1 Myxococcaceae bacterium
CCGTGGCGGAGTACGCGGTGCGCCTGGCGCAGGCCACACGGCGCCACCCTGAACTCGAACGGGGCGCTTCGACCCGCGCTGTTCTTGCGCTGACAAGCGCCGCGCGCGCCCATGCGCTCTGGGAAGCCCGTGACTTTGTGACCCCCGGCGACGTCCGCGCTGTCTGGGTGCCGTGCATGGCGCACCGTTTGATGTGGCGACAGGCACCGTCAGGCACCAGCGCCCGAGACGAAGCCGCCCACCTTTTGGAAGAGCTTGCGCGAACCGTTCCGGCGCCCCGGTGACACGGTGCGTTCCTCTGCAAAGCCTCTGCGAGGTTGGCGTCGCCGTTGGGCCGCGTTTTGGCGACCGCCCCGAGAACTGAAGGTCACCACTTCCGGGCGAACGTATTTGGTGTTGACGCTCGTTGTGGGCATCGGCGCCCTGAACACTGGCAATAATCTTTTGTATTTAGTTCTGGGACTTCAGCTCGCCACCATCATTGCGTCGGGGATTCTGTCGGAGCGCTGTGTTCGCAACCTTTCTGTGACACGCGTGCTGCCAGACGGCTGCCGCGCCGGAGAGCCCGTCGCGCTGCGGTACATTCTTCAAACGGAGGGAGAACCCGCGTTCGCGGTCGAAGTTGGCGAAGCCGACAGTCCTTTGCGATCCCGTGGCCAAACCAGCTTCTTGCCACCCCGAACAGAGCGTTCGATTCGCACCCTGGCAACACCGGACCGGCGCGGGCCACTCACGTTGACACGCATTCGCGTCACGACGACCTTTCCCCTTGGCTTGTTCGCCAAAAGCCGCGTCTTCGACGCACCCCAGACACTCTGGGTCGCCCCACGAAGAGTCAAAGCGGCTGCGCCCACGCAGTTTCGAACCAACCGTCTCCAGGGCGAGGGGATCAAGGCCCCGCGACCCGGCGGCAGCGGAGACCTTCTTCAGCTGCGCGAAATCGCCTTTGGCGAAGACGTTCGTCGCGTGCACTGGCTCAAGAGCGCAGCGCGCGGCGAACTGCTTCGTGTCGAACGCGAGCGCGACGAGCCACGTTATGCCGAGTTTGAGCAACCCAGCGGTCTCACCGGCGCAGCACTGGACACGTGGTGTGAAGCCACCGCCGCGCATGCAGAACGTTTGCTGAAACAAGGCTGGCTCGTGGGTCTCGCGACACCGCAGGGGCGGGTCGAAGCCGCCTCGGGCGAGGGTCAATCCGCCAAGCTGCTTCGTGCACTGGCCACGGCGGGGTTTGACGCGTGACGGCTCCCCCGTCCCCCGTCTGGCGCCTGCGCCTGAGAGACGCCGCAGCGGGTACGGCCTTTGGCTCCATGGCCATTTCCGGCCAACTGCCGCTGGCGATTGTCGCCGTATTTGCCTTGGGACTCGTGCTGGCGCTGATGCAACGGCGGGTCCTTGCCCACCGCGTGGGCCTCAGCACTGCGGCCGTCTTCGCTGCGTCGTTGGTATTGATTCTGCTGGTATTGATGGGCCGCCTTGACCTTGTGGTGTCGGCCAGCGTCTTCGTCGCTCTTTTGACCGTCCAGCGTCTCCTGGTCGCATCCACTTTGGCCGTCAATCAACAAGTCCATCTGACCAGTGTGTTGATGACCGCGGGCGGCGCCGCCCTTTCCGCCGATTTGTTGTACGCGCTGTTCTTGCTGACGTTCGCGGGGCTGGCCACGTTTTCGCTCACCGCCGGGGTCTTGGTGCAAGCCGCTGCGCCCGGCGAAACGCTGCCGACTCGCCCAGCTTTTCGTCGGGTGGGAATGGGTTTCGCCTTTGCCGTCTTGGGCGCCATGGCTTTCTTCGTGTTTTTCCCCCGCCTGTCCTTGGGCATTGCGGCCCGGCGTTCCGCGGGGCTCTTCAACACCGCGACGAGCGGATTCACCGGGAACGTTCGGCTCGGTGGCAGTGGGACACTCAAGACCGACCCCCGTCTTGTCGCCCGCATTAAACTTGTTCCGGACCGCGGCCTGACATCCCTTGAGGCCTATTGGCCCGGCAGGGCGCTTGACACCTTTGATGGGCGCGAATGGAAAACGCTTGGGAACGACAGCGTCACGGCCGAGCGCCTCCAGTTGCGCGGAGGCGGTGACACCCTCCAGCGCCAAGAGATTGAACTCTTGCCCGCGTACGGTTCGCCCACCCTCATCGCGCTCGACACGCCCGTGGTGTTTTTTGACGCGATTGCGCTGCAACCCACGCGCTCCACGCGAACCGCCTTCATCGATGTTCGCAACGTCGAGGTGCGGGCCGCGCGTTCAGCACCCAGCTACCAATACCAGGCGTACAGCAAGCCCGATGTGCCGACGCTGCTTCGTGCAGGCGACGAAGAAGTCGATCTCTCCCGCTACCTTCAGCTGCCCGAAGGTCTCGAAGCGCGGGTTTCGACATTGGCCCAAGAAATCGCCACCGACGCCACCGAGCCCCGTGAAATCGCCAGCGAACTGACGAAGTACCTCAAGGGACGCTACCGCTACTCGCTTGAACTGCCCGGAGCGACGACAACCGACCCCCTTCCCGATTTTCTCTTCCGGCGAAAAGCGGGGCACTGCGAAGACTTTGCCACCGCGCTTGCGGTTCTGCTGCGTATTCGCGGCGTGCCCTCGCGCGTCGTCACCGGCTTCTTCGGGGGCGAGCGCATGGGCGATGGCTACGTGCTTCGTGCCGCGGATGCGCACGCTTGGGTCCAGGCATGGGTACCCGGCGAGGGCTTCATCACCCTCGACGCGACGCCAGAAGCTTTCCGCTCCGGCCGGCCCCAACCGCTTTTGGCTTGGGTGGTGCGTGCGTACGCTTCGATCGAGTCCTCGTGGCAGGCCTGGGTCGTGGACTACTCGTTCCGCGACCAGATGAAACTCACCCGCGCCGCCGCACAAGGTGTGTCCGCACCCACGCGTTGGCCGAAATTGTCGCGCCGGGCACTTGCCGTCGTCTGGGCGCTGGGCGTCACGCTCATTGCCCTGGGCGCCTGGCTCCTTCGCCCGCGACAACGCGCGGTGCCTGAGGCGATTCGCCTGCTGCTGGATATTGAACGTGCGCTGGCGCAAGTTGGCGCGCGGCGTCGCGAGACCGAGGGGATTGAAGAAACTCTGGAGTGGCTTCGCCGCACCGGGCACCCCCTCGCCCCCGCCGTGTCGCCGCTCGTCCAACGCTATCTCGAAGCGCGTTTTGGCGCACGCCCGCTGCGTACAGGCGAGCGACGCCATCTGGTCGGCACGCTCGAGGCTGCGCTGCGCGTTTTTCTAACGCCGCGCGCGTCGGCGTAGGGCAGAACTGCTAGCCTGACGGCCCTTGGCAACCGTTCTGGGCAGACTGTTTCCTGTGCGCCGTGGCGAGCGTCAGCTGTCTGTGGCGCTGTTTTTCCATGGACTGTTCGCCACGGGTGCCTTCGTCGCCGGGCGCTCTGCACGCGACGCGCTCTTCATGAGTCATATCGGCGCGAACCGGCTGGCCGAGATGTACGTCTTGTCTGCGTCATCCGTTGCCTTGGTGGGGCTTCTCTATGCGCCCCTGGCCACGCGCTTTCGCCGCGATCGCATCGCCGCCTGGACTTCCCTGCTGTTCGCGACAGGGTTTGTTTTCGCTTGGCTTTTGGAACGCGGTGGCGCGCCTTGGGTCTATCCGGCGCTCTACGTCTTCGTCGAAGTCATGGGCGCGCTTTCGCTGCTCCAATTTTGGACGCTGGTGAACGAGCTCTTTCACGCGCGGGAAGCGAAACGGTTGTACGGCTTCATTGGCGCGGGGGGCCTGCTCTCCAACGTGCTCGTTGGCCTTCTCACCAGCGCCATCGCGACAGCGCATGGCACCGGCACCCTCCTGCTGCTGTGCACACTGCTTCTCGTCGCTTCGGCCATCGTCTCGCGCACGGCGGCACGCTGGGGCCGAGAACGGCTGTTTTCTCGCACAGCGCCCGCGTCGCGGGTTCCACCCCCCCATGTCGCATTTCAGCGTGTCATGTCTTCGAGACCCTTGCGCGCCATCGCCGTGCTGACGGCGCTCACGTTCCTCACCACCACGTTGGTCGACTTTCAGTTCAAAGTGATCACCGCGAACGCCTACCCGAAAGACGCGCTGGCGGCGTTCTATGGTCGTTTCTACGCCATCGTCGGGCTCATCGCGGTTCCGCTACAACTCTTCGCCACAGGTCCATTGCTCTCGCGTTTGGGCGTCGCGGGCGCACTGGCGCTTCTTCCGTTGGGCCTGGCGCTGGGCAATCTGTCCGTGGCGATTGTGCCACTCGTTGCCACCGCGGTGATTGGGAAAGGCGCTGACACGCTCTTTCGCTACTCCATCAACGACGCCACGACGCAGCTTTTGTACCTGCCCACGTCACCTAACGCGCGGGCTTCGGCCAAAGCACTCATCGATGGCTTCGTGAAAGCAGGCGCCATCGCGGTCGCCGGCGGAGCCCTCACGCTTTTCCGTTACTACGCAGGACCGGGCGCACTGCGGCCGCTGGCCATCGCAGGGGTCTTGGCCTGTGGCCTTTGGCTTGCCTGGCTCGCACGGCTTCGCTCCACTTATGTCCAATCGCTTCAGGACAACCTGAAGCGGCGTTCTTTGGTCGGTGCCGAAGCCAACTACGCCCTGGAGCCTCAGGTCACCGGACGCGTGTTGCTGCAAGCGCTCGACAGCAGCGACGCACGCGAGGTGCGTCACGCCCTGGAGCTGCTGCCTCGGCTGGCCAGCACCAAGTTCGATGACCGCGTGGAGCGGCTTTTAGACCATACCGATGCGGCGATTCGAACAGCGGCGCTCCACTACTACGGGCAGCGTCGCGTTCTGCGGTACGCGAACTCGGTGTTTCGAAAATTCGACGACAGCGACGTGACAGCGCGCGCGGCTGCCGTGAATGCTTTCTGTGACATCGGCGGGGGCAAGTCGGTGCGCAACGTTCTCCCCCTGCTCCAGGATGGCGCGCCCGAAGTGCGTTGCGCGGCCATCGTGGGCGTCATGCGCTACGGCGGGCTCGAGGGCATTGTCGCTGGAGCAGAAGCGCTCCAAGCCCTGCTGCATGATGCCAACCCTTCGCTTCGCGCTGCCGCGGCACGCGTGTTGGGCGAGATTGGCGTGCGCAACTTTCACCATTCGTTGCTGGACCTCTTGAGTGACAGCAATCGAACCGTGCGCCGAGAAGCCACGCATGCCGCCGGCCTCTTGCGCGCCACGGAGCTCATTTCACCGCTTCTGGAACGCACGCGAGACAAAGACACAGCGACGGAAGCGATTGAGGCTCTGGCGTCATACGGGCACGCCGTCGCCCCACAGATGGCGCAAGCGCTCGCGAACCGGTTGGAAGACATCCAGGTCCGGCGCGCCGCGGCGCGTGTCCTTGGCCGAATGGAGAGCCTCGAAGCGGGCACCCTCTTGAGCGCCCAATTGAGTGAACCCGACGAAGAGCTTCGGCTGCGTTTGTACCGTGCGCTGTCTCGCGTGGCGCGTCGCGGAAGGCTTCCCGCCGAAGAACGACGTCACATCGAGGCCGCCATTCGTGAAGAGCTCGAGCGCGCTTACCTGACCTTGGCGGCAGCAGAAGGCTTGGGCCTCACCGCATCACCCGGACCGCCTTCGCGCACAAACGATGCCCAAGCGGCCGCGTGGTTGCTGGCGTCCTCGCTCAACGAGAAAGTGTCTCGGGTCGAACAACGTGTGTTTCTCTTGCTGGCTGCGCTTCACCCGGGCGCGGGGTTGGAGCACGTGTGGTCGGGCCTCCACGACGCCAGGCGTCTCGATGCGACACGGCGCCGGGCCACAGCGACCGAGCTTCTCGACAACGTCGTTGACCGTCCGTTGCGACAACGCCTGTTGCCGCTTGTTGAAGACAACTCACGTGCGCAGAAGCTGGCAGCGTGCCAAGACTGGCTCAAGCTTTCACCCCGGCCCCGAAGCGAGTGGTTGGCGTCGCTGTGCCGGGATGAAGCCGCCTGGGTACGTTCGTGCGCGCTCTATTTTGCCACGCTCACCGACCCGGAAGCGGCCGAAGAATGGGTGGCGCTGGCCACCACCGACAGCCACGTGGTTGTCCGTGAAACCGCCGTCACAGCGCTGCCTCGCACCCTGCGAGAACGGGCCAAAGAGGCGGCGAAGTCCCACCTGACCGACGATTCCCCTCTTGTTCGTCGACAAGCCGAACGCATTGTGCGCAGCTAGAAGGTCACGATCATGCTTTCGACCGTTGAAAGAGTTCTGTTCCTCAAATCGGTGGAGCTCTTTTCGCAAATTCCGGGTGAAGACTTGGCGCAACTCGCTTTGATCGCAACGGAAGAAACCCGCGAGCGCGATGAGGAAGTCGTTCACGAAGGCGACCCCGGCGACGCCCTCTATCTCGTGCTGGAAGGCAGTGTCCGCGTTCACCGGGGGGGTCGCACCATCGCCGAAATCCACGAACGCGAGTGCTTCGGGGAAATGTCGCTGTTGGATTCAGAACCCCGTTCGGCCACGGTGACGGCCCTCAACGACGTCTCACTCTTGAAAATTCAACGCGATGACTTCCAAGAAATGATGGCCGAAAAACCGGAAATCGCCTCAGGCGTCATTAAAGTCCTGAGCCGCCGCCTTCGAGAAGCCAACCAGCGGTAGCCGGAATGGAGCATTCGCATGTCTGACGGTGCCGTGCGATCGCCGTTCGTCCCCCCTGAAGCTTCGCCACCCGAGCTCACGGTGCGGGCCCTGCTCTTGGGTTCGGTGTTGGGCGTCTTGTTTGCCGCGTCTTCGGTCTACCTCGCCGTCAAAGTGGGCATGACGGTTTCGGCGTCGATTCCTATCGCCGTGCTTTCGATTGCAGTGTTCCGCGCCCTGGGCAAGTCACACATTCTCGAGAACACGATTGTCCAGACGACCGGCTCTGCTGGCGAGTCGCTCGCCTTCGGCATTGCGGCGGCGCTGCCGGCGCTGCTCTTCCTCGGCTACGACATTGAGCTGGGCTACGCCTTTCTGGTCGCAGGGCTCGGCGGACTCTTGGGCGTCCTGATGATGATTCCCTTGCGGCATGGGCTCATCGTCCAAGAGCACGGCAAGCTCAGCTACCCCGAAGGAACGGCCTGTGCCGACGTGCTGACTGCCGGAGAACGCGGGGGCACGACAGCGAAAACAGTCATCGCCGGATTCATCATCGGCGGCGCGTACAAACTTGGCTACGCAGGGCTTCGTCTGTGGCGTGAAGTCATCGCGTTTCCGCTTTCCTGGATTCGCCCCGATGGCTCACGCGCGGGATATGAAGGTGGCTCCATCGCCCTGGAAGGAAGTCCAGAGCTCTTGGGCGTGGGTTACATCATTGGACCCAAAATCGCAGGCATTCAGTTCGCCGGTGGCGTGCTCAGCTACCTCATCCTGATTCCAGCCATCAAACTTTTCGGTGGGGGTCTCGATGTGCCGCTGTTCTCACCTTCCGGCAGGTTGATTCGCGACATGACGCCGGATCAGGTGCGCAACGCTTATGTGCTGTACATCGGGGCCGGTGCAGTCGCGACCGGTGGCCTCATCAGCCTTGTGCGGTCTTTGCCGACGCTGCTGGGCGCATTTCGCCGCGGGCTGCAGAACTTCCTCGCCTCGCGGGGACCCGCCAGCGCCACCGTCCTGCCACGCACCGAGCGAGACCTTCCGCTTCCGATTGTCCTTGTGGGCATCCCGTTGATTGTCTTGGTCGCCTGGCTTCTCCCGCCACTTTCTTTGAACCTTCTTTCGGCGCTGCTCATTGCCGTGTTTGCTTTCTTCTTTGTCACGGTCAGCGCCCGTATCACCGGTGAAATTGGTTCTTCGGCGAACCCCATTTCCGGAATGATTGTCGCCACGCTGCTGGCCACCTGTTTCCTTTTCCTCGGATTGGGATGGACCACGCCTCCCGATCGCCTGATGGCACTGACGCTCGCGGCCATCGTCGGCATCGCTGCCAGCAACGGCGGCACCACCGCGCAGGATCTCAAAACGGCTTTTCTCGTGGGCGGAACCCCCTACCGGCAGCAACTGGCGCTGTTTGTGGGCGTCCTCACAAGTGCAGCCTTCATCGGCGGCACACTCGTTTTGCTCAACAGCGGTGGGACAAAAACCATCCCCGAGCAACATGCCGACGTGCGACTGACGCCTGAAAGCAGCAGCGCAGCCCGAACCCAAGTGGTCGTCCCCATCGTTTTGGACAACGCCCGCTTGGCGCAGGCGAAACTCGACGTCGATGGCCTTCGTGCCGCGCTTTGGAAACGCGGCGTCGAGTTGCACGACGCCACGACCCCAGTCACGCTCCGCGCGTGGGATTCGCTGCCGCAGAACATCGCAAGCTTGTCCCTCGACACACCGAGCGGCGAAGTTTCGATGGCGAGTCTCGGTGCGCTCGGCGCGCCGCATGAAGAAAAGCTTCGAATCGCCTTTGCGCATGGTGACGCGCCGATTCCGCCTGGAAAGTACTGGGTCAACGCCCAGGGTGCCGTCACACACGTCGTCGACCCCGGCATCGGCGGACGCATCTCCCAATACGCGGGCGAAACTTTCACACGCTACGACGCACCCAAAGCACGCCTCTTCTCTCTCGTCATCGATGGCATTTTGACGCGCAAGCTTCCGTGGGGCTTGGTGTTGATTGGTGTATTCATCGCCCTGATGCTCGAACTCTGCGGCGTCGCGGCGTTGCCGTTCGCCGTGGGCGTGTACCTGCCCATTTCAACCAGCACGCCCATTTTTGTCGGTGGCGTGCTGCGCGCACTGGTGGACCGCCGACGGGGCTCCCAGGAGTCGGACTTTTCACCCGGCACCCTCATGTCCTCGGGCTACATCGCGGGCGGCGCCATCGCTGGCGTCCTTGTCGCAATGCTCGCCATTCCGGCCAGCGGGCGCTGGCTCCAAGTGTTCAACCTTCCGGAACACCTGGGTGCAGGGGGTTTCCTTGGGCAGTTCTTCCGGACAGTTGGCGAGGGCGCAAACAGCACGACTTGGGCCGCCAACCTGTGGGCAACGGCTGCGTTTTGCCTGTTGGTTGGCCTACTTGCACGAACCGCTTGGCGACAAGCCCGCTGACGAGGCAGGTTGCGACACCTGTAATGAAATTTCCCGTTGATACTGCCCAGCCTGCCCCTCCGGCACTTCTCGACGACACAGCGCTCGGGCGTACCGAACTCACTCGGCAGTTTGGCATCGCAATCGCCCGCGGCATCAAGCAAGTCGGCATGTACCGCCACAACGATTCGCGGTTTGCCGAATTTCTCACCCCTGCGTGGGAAGTTTTGACACGGTTGGTCGAAACGTCCGGAACGTTTCTGTTGCGGGTCGAGGCAGAAAACTTGGTTGCGGATGGAACGCCCGTTCTGCCTCCGGGCGTTGCGCTGGCCTATCCATTCTTTCGCGACGGCATCCGGCAATTGATCTTTCGGCGAGGTTTCCCTCTCGACGAGATGGTCCAGCTCACGCTGATCGCGCTGTCGGATACAGACCGGCCGCGCAAAGACACCGTCGCCCAGCTTTGGCACGCGGGCCTGACGCACTTGGAGTACGTCGCGGTCGAGGGCTTTTCCGTCGAAGGTGTGGACGACAAGCAGGTGGAAGTTGAAGTCACCAAGGTCGTCGACTACCTGTACACGCGGCTTCGGAGTGACTCGAACGATTCGCTCCGTTTTGCGCGCGTGTCTGCGTCCGACCTGGATGCCAAATTCTCGCACGTCGAACAGCTCCGCGGCCTTGTCATTCAAAGTGCCCCGGCGCTCGATCGCTTCAAGGCCAAACTGCAAGGCGAGTTGGATGAAGAGTACGCGCACCGACTGATGCCGAAACTCGTCGACGCGGTGTTTCAAGTCATCGAGTCTGGCTTGCGCGACGAAGCCCTGATCGTCGAAGTTCTCACCCAACTGCTCGACGCCCTGCTGATTCAGGAAGACTTTCCAGCCATCAATCAGCTGGCCAAGCGCGTCCACCAGCTGGGTGAACTCGACCTCAGCGGTGCTTTGGACCAAGTCCACACAGAATTCATCGGCAAGATGGGCGAAGAACAGCGCGTCAGCCGAATTGGCGACCTCTTGGGCACCGGCCCGCCCAAAGACAGCGTCGCTTTGGCGGACTACTTGCGCTCGCTTCATCCCAAATCGCTTTTTGCGTTGCTTGCAGTCTTGGAGAGCGTCGACATTGCCGACAACCGTCAGCTGATTTGCGACGCACTGGTGCCGTTCTGTACGAAAACGCCGGACCCCTTCTTCGCTCGACTGGAGTCCGATCGACCTCAGACGGTTCGCGACATGGTCTACATTTTGGAAACCGCCAAGGTTCCCCTGCGCCACCAACGCTTCGCTGTGGTGTTGGGGCATCCCAGTCTCGCGATGCGCTTGGAGGTGCTTGGCATCTTGGCCAAAGGGAAAGACACCGCAAGCGTTCCGCTTCTCATCAAATGTCTTCAGCAGGATCCTGCGCAGCAGGTTCGCGCCATGGCCGCGCGCATGCTCGTCACGCTTTCACCCGATAATGCTTACGCTGAACTCATGGCCCTGGTTCGCTCGGATACGTTCGATGTGAAGGCCATGGAAGAGCGCATCGAGGTGTTTTCCGCCTTGGGGACCACGGGACATCCTGGCGTGTTGTCCTTTTTTGCCCAGCTCATGGGGGCTCGGATCACGTTTCTCGGCAAAAAACGTACGCTGGAAGATCGGCTGTTGGCCATCCACGGCCTCGTCGCCATGCGCTCCATTCAGGCACACCAGATGCTCCAGTATGTCGCCGAAGACATCACGCAACCTGACGACATTCGCAGCGCCGCCCAACGTGGCGCTTCAGCCACCCGCCGCCTGCTCTTTGGCGATGCCACCGCACCCGGGGGGCCGCCGTGAGTGAAAAACTCCGTGTCACCTCGGTGGAGCAAGAGAACCTTCGCGAGTTTGGGCGGGAGCACTCGGACCGCTTGCAACGGTATGCGCGTTCGCTCGTTTCGGGGCTCTACATGCTCGTGCGCTCGGTGCGCATGTATGAGCCGGACAACGAAGTCTTTCACCGGCCGCTTCACACGCTTCTGGACACGGTGAACGAAATCGTCACCGCCGAGAACCGCCTGGAGCTCGTCGGGGTTCAAGACTCCATCTATTTGAACAACATGCTGGTCAAGGTTGAGCTTTCCGCGATGGACAACCTTCGCTTTCTCATGGCCGAAATGCGCGCAAAGGACATCGGCGGGTTCACGGTCACGCGGCATGTGACGCTTGAAGAACTCCGTAACTTCTTGCGGCTTTTTGCAGCCCCAAATCCTGCCAGCGACCAAGAACTGCACGCGGGCATGCTCAACCTTTCGGTGCAGCGCTGGAACGAGCTTCAAGAGAAGCTCAAAGCCTCAGAAGGCATGGCGCACCTCAAACTCGACCGCAAGCGCTACGCCATGACGCTGTACGGTCGTGCCGTTTTTTTCTTGCGGCGGTACTTGGATTCCGTGCGCGCGGGCAAGCCGATCAGCACGCAACCCGCCGTCCGTATTGTTCAAGACTTGGTCGATATTTCTACCGAGCAACGCTCACATTTCCTGGGGATGACGCTCTCGCGTCTCGACCCGAAAGAATACCTGGTGTTTCACCAGGTCAACGTGAGCCTCCTGTCGATAGTGTTTGGCGCAGAGCTGGGCCTGACGAAGCAGCAGCTCGGTGCGCTGGGCCATATCGCGCTGTTTCACGACGCCGGCATGGCGGTGCTGCCCGAGGCGTACGCATTCAAACGGGGCGCACTCACCGATGGCGAGCGCGCCGAAATCGCTCGCGCCCCGCTGACCTCCATACGAAACATATTGATGGAGAAGGACTTGTCTCAGGCCGCCCTGCTGAGGGTGGTCACCACGCTCGAGCACAAAGTGCCATTCGGGGGTCACGCGCCGCTGGGCGTCTACTCCCGCATTTTGGCCATTTGTGATGCCTACGACGCCCTGACTTCTCGACGCGCCTTCCGAGAGGCGTACGGTCCCGAGGTAGCGCTGATTCTGATGGGTTCCGAACTCCGCCACAGGTTCGACCCCGAGATGCTTCAGGTCTTCACGACGCTGATGGCGGTCGCGCCGGTTAAAGTATTGCGCCGAACCCATCAGGCCTTTTCACTGGGCGGCGTCTGAGCCAGTCGAGCGCGCCCTGAAAGTCGGGCGGCAGCGGCGCCTCCAGCTCGACCGGGCGAGAACTCTGCGGATGGTCGAACGCGAGTTTCCAAGCGTGGAGGGCTTGGCGTCCCACCAGCGTTTCCGCCTCCTTCGCATCCCCCCCGCGTTTGCGTCGTGTCCCGTAAAGCGTATCGCCCAGAAGCGGAAATCCTGCTTCGGTCAGGTGGACGCGTATCTGATGCGTGCGTCCCGTATGCAGTCGAACGTCCAAAAGGGCACAGCCGTCGAACTGTTCCAGCCGTGAGAACGCGGTGTGCGCATGCTTTCCGGTGGCGCCCGTACCCGTAAAGCGCTTCCTGTCCCGCGGATGCCTCCCAAAGCGCGTCTCAATATTTCCATCGCGTGGCGGCGCTCCTGCCACCAAAGCCAAGTAGTGTTTTTCGACAGTCCGCGAAGCGAACGCGTCTTGCAACGCCACAAGCGCGTCGGCGTGTTTTGCCATCACGAGAACACCCGACGTGTCCTTGTCCAAGCGGTGCACAACCCCTGGACGGAGTTCTCCGCCCACACCACGAAGGTTTCGAACGCGGTGCAAAATGGCGTGCACGAGGGTGCCTTTCGCGTGCCCGGCACCCGGGTGCACCACCATTCCGGCAGCCTTGTTCACTGCGATGATGTCGTCGTCCTCGTAAAGGACATCGATCGGCAGATTTTCCGGTTCGAGCGAAACAGGTGAAGGCGCAGGAACAACGACTTCAATCTGTTCACCACCCTTGACGCGTGCAGCGGCTTTCGCTGGGCGGCTGTCCACACGAACGCAACCCTCCCGCAACAAAGCCTGAAGCCGATTCCGCGACAGTTGCGGAAGGCGGCGCGCCAAAAGACGGTCCAGGCGCTCGCCGCGATCGCTTAATTCCGCGCTGAGCCGATGCGTGGCGTCTACCAAATCTTCGACTTCACGTGCGCCTTCGAACGAACCACGATGTCAACGACGGCGCGATCGAAGAAGTTCGTCGTTGCGAAGAGCTCAGCACTCACCCGGCTCTTGTACAAATCTCGACCCTCCGAGAGCTCACCCTTCAGTGCCTCAAACAGGTTGTCTTGTTCGATACCTTTGATGATTTTTTGCTCGTTGTAGAGCGAGATGTCCGACGCAATCGCTCTCGCCAGACGCATCGCTTTGACACGTTCTTCGTCGGTCATAACGGGTCTCCGGAAACAGACTCCACCTATATCAGCTCTTCGAAGCAGCGCGAGTCGCCACCGTGTTCAAGTAGCCTCGCGCCGTGGCCTGCGAATCGACACCCAATTCTTTGGCCAAAGACACCAGGAACCCGCGCAAGTACACCATGGCCGGCAGCGCATCGAATCGGTCCGCTTCGATGTTCTCCAGATGGGTCCGTGAAATCCGCGTGCGGTCCGAAATGTGCTGCAGGCTTATCCCCTGCTGCTCGCGAATTCTTCGCAACACTTCGCCGTTGATGAGACCATCTTTGGGGAGTTCCACGCGCGTGGAACTCACTTTAGTCGTCCGCGAGCTCGACGTTCCAGTACGAGGCTTCAGCCAGGCTCAAGAAGGGCAGCCATTCTCGGTAGGTCACTTTCCGCACCGCACCGCGGAAAAGCGGCGTCCACCTGGGCCGAACCGGCCGTGTCAGCAGTTTCAGTCGCGCCTGGTCGGGTGTACGCCCGCCCTTTTTCAAGTTGCAGGGGACACAGGAGCACACAACGTTCTCCCAGGTTGTTTTGCCTCCCTGCGAACGCGGCACAACGTGGTCCAGGTTGAGCTCACTGCGCGGCAGCGTCTGCCCGCAATACTGACAGGTGTCGCGGTCGCGGGCGTAAATGTTGAGCCGCGAGAAACGCACTTTTCCCCGAGGCAGGTACTCATACGCGGAGAGTACCAGCACCCGGGGAATCCGAATCGGGCGACTGATGGTGGCGATGCGGTCGTGCTCTGACGCTGCAAGCTGCGCCCAATCGTCAAAGGCGTACAGGCGATACTGTTCGTCAATGGCTTTCGCTACGCCTTGGTAAAGCAGCGAAAAAGCACGCTTCACCGAAGTGACGTGAATGGGTTGGTAATAACGGTTGAGGATGAGAACGTGGGAATTCAACATCGGCCGCGCACTGATCGTCGCCGTCACAACCTCATGATAGTGCCATCTGCCGCCGCTCGCTAGCGAACGTTGTTTCGGCTCGCCTGAGTGGCAGAAACTGCTCCCGATTTAGGGTAAAGCAGCTGGTAGGTGCGATAGCTGCGCAGGACCCGCTTCACGTAGCCGCGCGTCTCCGCCACCGGAATCTCCTCCACCCAGGCATCCAGGGGCTCTGGTGCGCGTGCGGCAAGCCAGCGCTCCACCTGGCCGGCCCCAGCGTTGTAGGCCGCGATCCCCAAGTAGAGGTTGCCACCGAAACGTCGCACGAGCTGACCCAAGTAGTGGGCCCCCAAACGAATGTTGATGTCCGGTTCCAGCAATCGCGCAGCGGATGGGCGCGGCAAGCGCAGCTGCGCCGCCACCGAACGAGCCGTCGAGGGCATCAGCTGCGTCAAGCCCAGCGCACCAGCCCATGACAGGGCTTTGGGGTCCAGCGCGCTTTCCTCGCGCATCAGCCCCTGCAACAAATCAGGGTCTATGCCGGCGGCTTGGGCGTGCTTTTCAATGAGTTCGCGAAACGCGCGCGGGTAGGCAATATCCCAAACGGAACGATCGGCCTCCGCGCCGGGCTTGCCGTGGCGCTTTTTTAGCGCCGCACGCGCAACGGCATGCGCACTCTTCACGTCACCGGCACGGGACAAGAGTGTCGCCAACAGCCGCAGCCCGTCAGCGGGCCAGTCTTCACGAAAGCTCAGAAGCAACTCCACCGCTGCGCTGTCCAAGAGCCCCATGCGAAGCAGCTCGACTCCAGCGACGAAATGCGGGTCCGCCAGCAGTGCGCCTGCCTGACGTGGTTTTTCCTCCGCCACGCGCCGCTCCGGCAGCAACGGCCGTGGCGCCCGTAACTCTTCTGCTGAACGAATGCCGTAGTAGGTGGTGGGGCGCTCCAGCGCGAGCGTTTCCCAAATGGCCTTCCCCTCTTCTGGACGGCCCATCGACATCAGCGTGCGTGCTTTCCAGTAGCGCGCACGCTCGACCTCGTAGGGTTCGTCTGCCTCACCAAAGCGCAAATCAATTCGTTCCAACACATCAAGCGCCGCCCCAAGTTCGCCTTGAGACCGGTGCACCCAAAACGCCTTGAACAAGGCTTCGGCGGCAAAGTCACCCGAGGGATAGCGCGACGCCACATCCGACAGGCGTGCCAGCGCAGATTCCAAACGCCCCGTCTTCACCTCTAAGTCTGCGGCGTAAAAGAGCGCATCATCCGCGAAGGGATGTTCGGGGAATTCTCTGGCCAAGCGCTCATACGTCGCGACCCCAGCCTCCTGCGCGACGATGCTTTCCGACGTGCCGAGCACATACAGCGCACGCGAGAGGAGCTCGCGCTCCGCGCACGCCGCTGCGACAGGGCGCAGCACTTCGATAGCGCGGCTGTGCGATCGCTCTTTGCGCAACGCCTTGCCCAACGAAAAATGCGCCCGGCAGGCGAGTGGATCAGGCAGCCGCAGTTTCGAGACCAGCGGCTCAAGCAACCTCCGCCCAGCGCGATTTTGGTGGCCTTCAATCAGTGATTCGGCGCGCTCCACCTGCGCCGCCAACGACGGCCCGGCGACTTTGAGTTGCGTTTCGGCACGCTTGGCGACGCTTGTACCGGGAAAGCGCGCCCACAAGCGCTCCAGGACACTTTGCCGCTCCGCCGAGCCCTCGCCCAGCATCGTGGCGAGTTCCCACAACACATCGGGCAAGGCCTCTTTCCCCACGCGCGATTCCGGTGAGGCCAACGTGCGCAGCGTGTGCCGAGCTCTGTCGAGATTGCCGCGCTTGGCCTGCAGTCGAACCATCGCCAACTGGGCGCTCACCCAAAACCGAGAATGCCGTGGGACACGAGCATAGAGGTCCTCGGCGGCCAGCCCGTGCAATGCCCGCTCGCGAATCCGCGCCGCGAGGTAGAGACAACGGTCGCTGAGGGCAGGATAGGCGTCGGCCAAGGCCGTGAACTGAGACGCCGCTCGCTCGTCATTCCCAGTCTCCGTGTCCACGAGCGCACCCAGAAATCGAGCCGGCAACCCGTCGCTTTGTGCGCCTTGCAGCAGCCGCGAGGCTCGCGGGAAATCGCCACGATCGAACGCAGCTCTGGCTTCACTGAAGGGTGGCTCCGCGAAATACGGCTCCAGCGCCTCCGGGCCAAGCCAGCCCCCAATGGCGTCGGGCGCTCTGTCCATCGCAGGCGGCGGAAACGCCGGGTTGTCCACCGCAATGAAGCCCGGCAGCTCACCTCGCGCGGTTTGCGTCGGGGGCGCTTCTTCTTCACCCGCACCAAGAGGTTCGGCAGGACCCGCCGCGGGACGCGCGTCGGGTGGCGGCGCTTCTTCGGCATCCATCCCCTGTCCCAAGCGCGGCTCGGCCTCAGGCTCGGCGAGAGCCATTGGAGCCAGCAGCAGCAAAGACAGCCCAAGCGCATGACGGCACATAGAGACGCCAGAGAAGGCTACACTTGAAGCGTGGATATACGAACCCAAAGCGCACTGCTTGCCGCCATCGTGTCGGTGGCTTTGGGCGTGTCGATGCTTCTTCGGCCCGGGCGCGTTCGCGTCGTCACCCGCTATGCCGTGTTCGCGCTCACGCTTGGCGGCTACTACGGCGCTCAGTTCTTCTCGCACTTGGCTTTCGCCTCCTCGCACGCGCCCTGGGTGCTGCGCATCGCCCTGTTCGCGCCTTTGGCGCTTGGCACACTCGTTCCGCCCGCCGCACTGGCCTTCTTTCTCGAGTTTTTGAATGTCAGCCGGAGCGCCTACCAGCTTGGCCAGCGCATCGCCTTGCTCTCCACCCTCTTGGGGTTTGCGGTCGCGCTTTCGCCACTCGCCAACCTGCCGTGGGCACAAACCGCCGTGGGCATTTGGGCGTTTGGGGGACTCGCGACGTCGGTGTCGCTGCTCGTTAGACGCATGCGACAAAGCGACTCCCGGCTCGAACGCGCTCGCTTGATGTACTTGGCCAGCGGCGCAGCCGCAGCACTCGTCTTTTCTGCACTCGATTTCCTGCCCCGCTTGGGCGTGCCCTTCCCCACCCTGGGCCCCGCAATCACCACGCTCTTTCTCTTTCTGCTGGCACAGACGCTTCTGCGTTTTCGGCTATTGGACCTGCACGAACTTCTGGGAAAACTCGCCGCGCAGTCGGTCTTGGCCAGCATCGTTGCCGTCGTCTTCGTTCTGCTCACTGCGTGGGCTCAGGCGACGTTGGCCCTTTTCATTTTCAACACCGTTTTGGCGGCGTTTGTCCTGCTCATTTTGCTGGAACCCTTGAAGGCCAAGGTTGAAGAGCGCGTTGTGGCCATCTTCTTCCGCGAACGCTTTCAACTTGTGCAGGCGTTAACCCAGCTGCGGGCGCGGATGGTCAACGTCATCGATGCAACAGACCAGGCCAATCTCGTTTTGGATGCCTTGGCCGAAACGCGCCGAATGACCCACGCGTCCATCTACCTGCTTGCAGAAGACCGCCCCGGGTACCGGCTGCTCGCCAGTCGAGGGCCACCCCCCGTTGCATTTCTCGACATGGGGGCTGCACGCGGGCTGCTTTCTGCTGCGGCCGGGGGTCAGAAGGCCGTGCTCGCCGAAACACTGGAGCGTCGGGTGACCGAAATCCGCGCCCGGCTTGGCGAAGGGCAGAAAAAACCTCGCGACGAAATTCGGCGCCTCCACGACACGCGCGCGGCCCTCACGCAGATGAAAGCGGGCATCAGCGCCCCGTTGCTCGGCAACGACCGCGTCATCGGATTCTTGAACCTTTGGGATGAACGCGTGCCCGAGGCATTCGCGTCCGATGAAATTGCGCTCATCCTGGAGGTGACCGAAGCCCTGGCCACCACCATCGAGAATTCGAAACTCTACGAAAAGATGCGTGAGCGGGATCGCCTGGCCGCGCTGGGCGAAATGTCGGCCGGCCTTGCCCATGAAATTCGTAACCCGCTGGGCGCCATCAAGGGCGCAGCGCAGTGCCTGGACCCCAAAGGCCTGCCGGGCGAGGACCGTGAATTGATTGAAGTCATTGTCGAGGAGGTCAACCGCCTCAACGGCGTCGTCTCTGCGTTTTTGGATTACGCCCGCCCGTTGAAGCAGAACTTCGGCCCCACCGACCTCAACGAAGTCGTGACGCGCACGACGCGTCTCATTCAGAACGAAGTCCCCGCCCACCTCGAGCTGACGGTGGAACTCGCCAGCGGGCCCGTCCGTATCAACGGGGACGCCGAACAACTGAAACAGGTCCTCATCAACCTTGTTCAGAACGCGATTCAGGCGTTGGGTGCTTCACCGGGGCGCATCGTTCTGCGCACCCATCGCCCCGAACGCTTCAGTGAATTTCGCGGCGTTGCCGAGTTTGTTGAACTCCAAGTCGAAGACACGGGCCCGGGCATTCCCCTGGAGCAGCAACCGAACATTTTCGTGCCGTTCTTCACGACGAAGTCCAAGGGGACGGGCCTTGGCCTCGCCATCTGCCAGCGCATCGTGAAAAACCATGGCGGCTCCATCACGGCGCACAGTCGCCCTGGCGAGGGCTCTCAGTTCGTCGTTCGCTTTCCAGGAGTGGCAGCCCTAGAGCCACGTTCGGAACCGGATTCCACCGGTACGCCTAGCCCAGACGCACCCCTGGTGAACCCCGAGCATGACATTTCGCAAGTGCCGGATACGACAAGAGAATCTCGAACGAGGTCTGGTCGCCGGCGTGTCCGGGGCTAGAGCGCCGACATCGACTTGGCTTGCAATACCCTGCGAGTTCAAGCGTAAACATATGAAATGACAGGGCAATAAACTTTTTCAGCAGGTCTAGCTGCGCGGACCCGGGCCATGCTTCATAGATAGTGACGGGCAGGTGCCTGTTACAGCAACCCGGGGCTCGCAATGTTCTCCACAGCGGTGGCACCACAGTTTGAGAATCACCCCTCGAAGGAAGCGCGCGAGTCTCTGGCGCGCGACACGAAGGAACGCGACACGCTGCTCGCCGCGCGCATCAAGGACTTACAACTTCACCTGACTGGAACCCCTCTGGAGCGCCACATTCAGCGGCTCTATGCGGAAGTCGAAACACATGGCGTTTCGCTTCGCCCACCCTGTTACTTGTCTGACCAGTGGGGTTGCCCTTCCGGCGTGCCTGTCATCGGCATTCCGTTCTATTTGGCCGACCCAAATCTCGAGCGGCTCGAAGAAGAGTTGGGTTCTGGCCTCGAGACAGATCAAGAAATCATGATGTATCTGCGCCATGAGGCTGGCCACGCGTTCAACTACGCCTACCGCCTCTACGACACGCCGGAATGGAAAAGGCTGTTTGGCGACTTCGGTGCTCCCTACCGCGAGGAGTACAAGCCCAAGCCCTTTTCGCGCAAATACGTCCACCACATTTCTGGGTGGTACGCCCAAAAGCACCCAGACGAGGACTTCGCTGAGACGTTTGCCGTTTGGTTGACGTCGGATGACTGGCGCGAGCGCTACCAGGGCTGGGGGGCGCTGAAAAAGCTTGAGTACGTCGAAGCCATCGTTTCGCGGCTCGGCCGGACAACACCCGAAGTGCAGCTTGCGGACCCCGACATCGAAGCCGGCGCCATGGAAGAAACCGTTCTAGACCACTACCGACAGCGAGACCTCGCCGAACGTGTGGACTTGGCCATCGGGCGCCAGCTCGATGAAGATCTCATGCGCCTGTTTGAAGCCCCCGGTGTCGGCCCCGCGCCCGCCGAGACACTCCTGCGTTCCGAACGACAGCTGCTCATTCAAAGTGTCACGCGCTATTCGGGTGTGAGCCGGGCAGTCGTGCGTTCGGTGGTCGACCACCTCATTGACCGGACCCAGGTGTTGGCGCTCACCGCCTCACTCGATCGTGCACGTGACTACACTGTTCAGTTGACGTCGCTCCTGACCACGCTCACGATGAACTTTTTGTACACGAATCATTTCTTCGAGGTCGACTGAGCATGCCGTTACGTCCGATGAAGCTGGCGATCCTTCACTACCAGCCAAAGGACGAAAAGCAGGATGGCGCAGTCACCCAAGTCCTCGACGCTGTGCGGTCGTTGGGTCACGAAGTCGTTCCCGTTGCGGTCGATGACCGTGTCTCCGACATTCTGAACCCGCTTCAGAAAGCCAAAGCCGACCTCGTCATTAATCTCTGCGAAACGTTTGCCGACGACTACCGGATGGAAGTCAACGTTGCCGCCTTGATGGAAATGGCGCGCATTCGCTACACCGGTTCAGGCGTGGCGGGGCTTCTTTTGGCGGGCGACAAAGTGCTCACCAAACAGCTGCTCGATTTTCACGATGTGCAGACGCCCAACTTCGCGTCCTTCAACGAAGACACGTTCGAGACCAGCGGCACCTTGCGATTCCCCCTGATTGTGAAGCCCGCGCGAAGCGACGCTTCCATTGGCATTGGCAAGCGGTCTGTCGTCACCAACTGGAGTCAGCTCACTGAACGTGTTCGCCAGATCGGCTCAGAGTTTCAAGACGACGTCCTTGCCGAAGAGTTCATCGATGGACGCGAAGTGTACGTCGGCGTGCTTGGCACGAGCGAACGTCCGGAAGTCCTCCCCATCGTCGAACTCGACTTCGGGCCTCGCTGGGAAGACGGCGTCCCGCGCGTTTCTGACCGCCAGGTGAAGTTTGCGCCCGAGACGGAAGGCTCACCGCGGCTGGTGATGGCGAAACTCACCCCCGAACTTCAAGCCCAGCTTGAGCGCGCCGCACTACTCACTTTCCGCGCGCTGCAGCTCAAGGATTACGCCCGTGTCGATTTTCGGATTTCCGAAATGGGTGAGCCGTTCGTCTTAGAGGCCAACCCCAACCCGTACCTCGACAACAAGTCAGAAATCGCCATGGCCGCAGGGGACCTCGGCTACTCATACGCCCAGCTGATTGAGCGCATCCTCGAGTCCGCGGCCCGCCGCTACAAACTCAAGCGCTTCATCAAGAGTGCGCGTGAACTCAAAGCCGAAAAGCAAGCTGCTGCAGCCGCGGCCGCAGCGGCGGCTTCTTCCGCGGCAAACCGCGAGACCGCTCAGGCCGAAAGTGTGCCTGAGAAGGTGTCGTGAGGGCGAAGTTCGCTGTGGCGAGCTGCACGTGCCTTTGCACGTCACATTCGCGCCAGCTGCTTCGGCGAGGGGCCTGAAAACTACTTCTTCCGGTTGCGTGCCGCATGGCGCTTGGGCGGTGGCCTTACCGACCGCATCTGAGCAATGGCCTGCCGAATCTCTTCTCGCCGACGCATACACCCTTTCACGACGGCGGCGGGACTCACCTGGGCCCCGTCGATGACGAACGCAACGCCGGCGATGCCCGCGTTGTTGGAGAGAATCGTTCGACCGTCGCGTGCACAATCTTCGAACCTCGCTCGCGATTCGAGGTAGAGGTCTCGTCGCCTGGCACGGTCCTTTTCTTTCCGACCGTCAGCGACTTGCCGCTTTCCCTGGAGCCATGACGTCGCGGGGCCTTCCAGAAAAGCCACGCGGGCCTCCACCACGCGCAGCTCCGCCGCGGCCTGCTCGAGCGTTCGTCGCGTCTGCGCCGCGAATTGCCCGTACTCGGCAACCTGTTCTTCGAGGGGCAATCCCGCCTGAAGCGAATCGAAGACGCCACCCATCGCCCACTTGAGGTCACCGGCCCATGACGTCTGCACCCCGATGCCGCGAGCTGTCTCCCGCTTTCGCGCGAGACCCTCCAAGCGCGCCAGCACGTCGCGTTGATGTTGGGCGGCTTTTTCCTCGAGGTCCCTCCGCGCGCGCTCAGCCTTGACGGACTCCAGCTGGTGCTCCGCTTTTCGGACGCGATCCTCGATGAGGTGGCGTTCTGGGTAATAACTCACGTCTTCGTGCATGAGCGCCTCGCGCGCCGCGCGGAGATGTGCTTGGGCGGCGTCGGGCTCTAGCTTCTCCATTTCGGCTTGCGCCAAAGCGAGCTCATCTTCGGCTGCCAGGGACTTCCCTTCGCCGGTGATCAAACGCTGACGAAGCGTGGGCGAAGGGCAACCGAGCGACACGAGGAGCACTGCAGTTGACCAAAGTTTGAGGCGGCGCATGATCTGGGCGCAATCCGTATAGTGGGCGCAAGGCCAGTGGCACTGTATCGGTCACTGGCCAATGGAGCAACGCGACGGACGCGACGGTGACGAGCCAGTTCGTGGGTGTCCAAGCAACGGCCGCAGCCAATCCCATCGCGGTCGCGACAGCCTCGACGCAACAAGCGCCGGCGGCAGTGCAGGCCTCTTCACTGGCGCGGGGCGAGCCACGTCGGAGCAACCAACTCCAGCCTGCCCTCTCGAACGGGCCTCGTACAACTCGACTGGCGGCGGGGCAGGTGCGGCTGGCACCTACGAAAAAACGACGGTCCTATTTCCGTGAACCAAAACTCGGTCCTCCACGTGCCAGCCCACGGCCCGCGCCAGCACCGCGCGTTCGACCTGGCGCCCCACTCGCTGAAGATCCACCACCTCTGCGCGATGGTCCACCCGCATGACGTCTTGCTCGATGATAGGCCCGGCGTCGAGCGCCTCGGTCACGTAATGAGCCGTCGCGCCGATCAATTTCACCCCGCGCTCGAGGGCTTGGGCATAGGGCTTGGCCCCACTGAAAGCCGGCAGGAAGCTGTGATGGATGTTGATGATGCGGTGGGGGAACTTCGCGACGAAGGCAGGCGAGAGGACCTGCATGTACCGTGCAAGCACCAGGAGGTCGATGTCCGGGGGTAATTTCGAGAGCACTTCTTGCTCCGCCTTCAGCTTGGTGTCGGCCGTCACTGGCACGTGAAAAAAGGGCAATTCATGAAGCTTCGCCACGTCCTGCGCGTTGGGGTGATTGCTCACCACACAAGCCAGGTCCGCCCTCAAGTCGCCGGCCTTCCACCGCCACAGGAGTTCCAAAAGACAGTGTTCCTCCCGCGAGACAAAAAGCGCGACGCGCTTGAGCCGCTCCACCCAGGAGAATTGGAAGGTCATGCGAAGCGCGGCGGTGACTGCGTTGAAGTCGCGCTCAAGAGCTGTCAGCCGTTGCCCAAGGCCAGGAAGATCGAATTCCAAGCGCATGAAGAACAGCCCTTCACTCGGGTGAGTGCTGTGTTGCTGCGAGTCGACCACGTTCGCGCCCTGCTCGAAGAGGAAGCGGGTCACGAGAGCCACAATGCCCGGACGGTCCGGACAGGAAATCAAAAGTCGGCCGCGGTCAGCAAAGGTTTCCATGAGCAAAGCATCTCCAGCACGCTGTGGGCTGCAATTCAAACGGCTTGCGTGCTTCTCTTTCTCACATCGATGACCGAGTCGCCTTTAAAGCGCGCGCTTCCAAGGAGACCCACACGTCCGGGGACGAAGGTGTCGTGCCCGTCGAGCCCATCGCGCAGTTTCTCGAGGCGTGCGGCTCTCGTTTCGGCCTTCCTCGACGGGTCTTGTACAGAGATTGACGAGATGCCCCGTACCGCAAGCTCCTTGGGCATCCCGGACTGGATGTGGGCTTGCCCGAACACAACGACCGCGGTGGAAGGCATTCCGGGCTGCGTGAAAGCCGCAAGCGCGTTGTCCGAAGCGGAAACATTTCGCCCCGTCAGCAATTCGTTTTGGAGCTTCCGGTCCTTCCAAACGGCCGTTTGCCGCCCACCCAGTGCCTCCCGGGTTGCTGCCACGGCCATTCCCGGGTGCACGTTCGATTTCAGCAGGTGGCAGAGAAATCAAGGGTTTAGGGGGATGGGGATCGACGGATTGGCGAGGGCATGATCAAACCCTTCGTCCATGGCCCGAACAAAACGAGAAAAGTGGCTGAGGACGTTGGGTGAGGCGGCGGAGGAACGGATGGCGGAGGTGTCGCCGCTGAGTCAGATGGAGCTCGACGTGGAGGAGTCGAAGCGACGACTTGGCCAAGAAGAAATGGACAATAAGTTGGCTGCGCTTCCGCCGGAAAAGCGGCGGCCCAAACCGTGCCCGCGGTGCGGACAGAATGCGAGGCTGCGGGCAGCGAATGTGCCGCGGACATTCCAGTCGCTGTCGGGCACGCACACCCTCTCACGCAACTACCACTACTGCGAGGCGTGCCAGGCAGGCTTCTACCCGAGGGATGAGTGTCTGGGACTTCCTCGGGAGGGCGAATTGTCCTCGGAGTTGGAGAAACGCGTGGCGGACTTCAGCGTGAATGACCCATACGACATTGCCGAAGAGAGGTGGCGGTTTCATTATGCACTCCCACTGTCTTCGAACCAATTCCGCCAGGTGGCCAAGCGGCTTGGCCTTCAAGTGGCAGAGAGCAACGACTTCATTGAGGCGAAACGGGGCCACGTGTCGCGTGCACGCTACGTCGCCTGCCTCGAGGGGCAAGAGCGCTTCAAGGAGGAATTGCGCGCAGCGCTAAAGCTGGAGAATGCCCCAGGTGACAAGCGTGTCGTCTGGGTTGCCGATGGTGCCCCTGGTAACTGGTCCCTCGCCTCAACGCTTTGCCCGTATGCGGTGCAGGTGCTGGATTGGTGCCACGCTGTGGGCCACGGCATGGATTGCGGCAAAGTCCTTCTCGGCGAAGAAGACATTGCGCTGCCAGCCTGGAAAGCCCGCATCGAGCAACTCCTCATGGCAGGCAATATCGAGACTCTCCTTGCGGAAATTCGTGCCTGCAAGGAAGGTGCAAACGAACGCGCCCAAGCCGCCCTCGACAACCTCTTGCGCTACTACGAAACGAATGCGGACCGAATGCGTTATGCGGACTTCCTTCGCGAGGGGCTACTCATCTCCAGTGGCATCGTGGAAAGCGCACACCGCCACGTCCTGCAAATCCGAATGAAACGCGCCGGCCAACACTGGAGCCACAAGAGCGGACGGCAGATGGCCAGAATGCGGGCCATCTCCAGAACGGCCGGGCCCGACCGATTCTATTCGGCCGTCCGCTGGGCCCATCGCATCAGCGCCAAAGTCGCCCAGCACATCCCCAAACCCTTCAAGGCCGACCTACGAAAGAGGGCCTTCAGTCAGCGCTGAAATCGATCGTGCCCCCGGCTTGTTGTCGCCACGCAACTCGCAGAACCCCAAAATGGATAACCCCCCAATGAAGAGTTCAGCGCCGGCCTCCCCCAATTCCTTGTCGTGCTCGGCGAGACCGCCGACGGGCAAGACGGTCATGGGTTTGAAAGCCATCGCCGGTTTGGTCGGTTTCCGACTCACCCTAAAGACACCACTCCGCTCGTGCGGGAGTAGAAAGTCCACGTGAAGCTCGTCACCCCACCTCATTCGAACCACGGTTCACCCCCCGCCAACGAACCCAAAGCGTCTTCCGACGCGG
>JBJXGM010000066.1:0-3447 GCA_046155985.1 Myxococcaceae bacterium
TCGCGAAACACCAGCTTCAGCGCCACCTCAATCGATTCCGGTGTTGAATCTGCACCCAAAGACACTGACCACTCTCGCCCCGCCTTCGCCGGGTCGTAGCTCCAATAGAGGTGCGGCGCTTGGATGAGGGCTTTGGTCTCAAGCCCCATGGAGCTGTTGAAAGTGTCCTTCCCCACCACCGCCTGGCGATAATTCACCACCCGCTTGGCGTAATGGCTCACCAAGTCGTACAGCTTGGGCAGCATCGCTAGGTTGTACTTGCCCGAATTCGTGGGCAGCTTGTCGAGGTTAATCATCAGCTCTGCCATGTCGACGATGCCAGTGCGCTCGCCCAAGCCGAGCACCGTGGCATCGACAATGCCGGCCCCCGAACGACAGGCATCCAGCGCATTCGCGATGGCGAGGCCACGGTCGTTGTGGCAGTGGACAGCGATTTCAGGGTGAAGGTTCTTCTTCGCCAGTTCTGCCTTCATTTTCGCGACCAGGGCACCCATCCGACGCTCGTCTCCGCCCCAAGGCGACATGAAGCCGGTCGTGTCCGCGAGGCTAATCACGTTTGCGCCCGCCTCCACCGCTGCGGCCGCTGCGGCCACGACATCTTCGAATTTGGACCGAACGGCGTCTTCGGGCGTGTAGCGAATCATCAGGTCTTTGCTTTGACTGCGCGCGTAGCCGACGGTGGCTTGAATCTGCGCAATCGCCGCCGGCAGGTCGAGGCCATAGTCCAACTCCAGGCGCCTGGCCGAGACACTGATGAACACGCCGACGAAAGTCGCCCCGGTGCCGATGGCGCGTTTCACGTCTTCCAACTTGCAGCGCGAGTGTGCGCCGATGCGTGCGCGCAAGCCCATTTTCACCGCATTCCGAACAGCCTTCTCAATGTCGGGGTCGGCCATGGGATTGCCGACTTCGATGATGTCAACACCGACTTCATCGAGCATGCGCGCGAGCTCCAGCTTTCGGTCCGGCGGAAAGTACACGCCGGGCGACTGCTCACCTTCGCGTAATGTGGTGTCCAACACCTTAATCACGTTGATTCTCCCTGGGCCTACGGCGGTGGCGACGCTTCTTCGAGCTCTTTCAGAATCGCGTCGTCCTTCTGCAGCCGTCGTTCCTTCAGCTGTGTCGACGACGCACCTTGCGCGATGCGCTTTTCGCGATAGCGCATGAACGCACCGGGCTTCACGAACACGACACGCGCGGGTGCGAGTCGGCCGCTTGAACGCTTGCCTGGGTACTCATCGTTTTGCTCACCGAGGCACGTGTCGATGTGCTCCGCCAAGCGCGCAGCGTCGGCGTCAGTGCCCCCGCGATTCGCGTCGACGGCAAAAATGTAGCCCGGCGGTGTTCCCCAGCGAGGACAGCAGATAAAGTCTTTGAGCGTCAGACCCGCGCGTTGCGCCGCGTCCTGCACCGCGGTTCTCACATGCGGTTCGGTGAGCTTTTCGCCCGTGAACGACGCCACATCGCCGCGCCGCCTGACAAACTCCACCAAAGGAACATCCCGAAATCGGTCGACCACGCGAAGCACATCACCGATGTCGTAGCGATAAAGTCCTCGCGGCAGCGTGAGAACAATGGCGTACTCTTTGCCGACCTCGAGCTCGCGAAACGACATCGTCTGTGTTGTTGGCGCAACGTCCTGTTCGGCCGGAACAAACTCGAACAGCGTATAGTTGATGGCCAAAGCGCACGCGGTGGGGTGTCGATTGACCGGCGCTGCAATCGAAGCTTCGGTCGCCACAATCGGATACGGAAGCAGCTCAACGTGCTCTCCGTACTTCTCTCGCACGGCGGGCAAGTACAGCGCGGGCGACGCCGATTTCCAGCACTGGATGACGCGCAGCCGTGGCCAGACATGCTTTGGCTCAAGTTTCCCGTGTTGCTGCAGCAACGCTTGCAGCTCGCGGGCGCGCGCTGCGTTGGGCGGCCTCACTTGAACGCCCAGCACGGTTCCGGCTCTCATTTCCGCAATCAGCCGTTCCGCGTGGGTCTCGAGTAACTGCGCCACCGCAATCAACGTGCTCGGATTCAAGACCACAATCCCACGCAGGTCGCCGTCGGCGGCTTGGCGAATGCGGTAGTACATTCGCTCTGAGTATTCGTTCACCTCGGCCGGGGGGATGAACCAGCGCGACAGGGTTCCCGGCATGCCATCCAGCAAGTCCGCCACCTCAGGCGCCGGCGGCAAACTTCCCCCGGAGACGAAAGGCTTCCCGCCGTCTGTCGTCGAGGTCCCAGGTTTAATGTCTCGCACCAAGTAAAGCGTCGAGTCATCGAGTTCGGCGAGTTCGGGGTAGTGCTCGAGAAGGTTTCCCCAAATCGTCAGGTGAAATGAGGCGTGGAACTTTGCGGCGGCTGAGTTGCGCGGCACTTTCTTGGCGGCACCCGAGTGACCGCTCGTCCGCAGAAACACGGCCGGGTCCTCCGCAGTCAGCACCTTCGACTCACCGGCTGCCGCGCGTTCGATGTACGGCGCCAAATCTTCGTAAGACTTGATCGGGACTGCCTTCTGGTAGTCCTTCATCGTCCAATTGGCACGCACGCCGTGGTCGCGGCCGAACGCCGTTTCGGCGTTCTTGAGCACGCACTCCCGAAACATCATGTCTTGCGCTGCGACTGACTCGTTGAGTGCCTCAACGAACCGCGCGCGCTCCGCTTTCGCTCGCGCGTGGAACTTCGCCGTTGCTTCGTTCGCCACCCGATGCCCTCCACCTAACAGTTCGTCAACCTCAGGCACGATATGGCAGCGCGCTTTAAAGGGAAAAAACCCGCTCGGCGGACGATTCGTGACGGTTCATGAAGGTCAAGGTGGGCGCATCGCATACGCCGAGCCACTTAGCGTCACCTAGCCCCCGGGCAACAACTGCCGCACCAAATCGAGCAGCTTGCCACGCTCGACTTCGCGCTTAATCAAGTAGCCATCCGCGCCGACTTTCAAGCCGGCGGCACGGTCTTCAGCGCTGTCGAGCGATGTCACCAAAATGACGGGAATCGCCGACAGGGCGGGGTCGGCCTTGATGCGCTGCGTGAGGTCCAAGCCGTCCATCTCGGGCATCTGCACGTCGCTGACCACCAGCTGGCAAGCGGTCTGTTTGAGCGTGCGCAGCGCCTCTGCTCCGTCACGGCACGGCACAACGCCGTAGCCGGCAATCTCAAGCACGGCCTTCATCGCCATGCGCGTGGTCAGCGAGTCGTCGACGACTAACACTTTCCCTCGCGCCTGCGGTCCCACCGAGCGAACACCTGGCCGCGCGAGGCGAATGATTTCTGCAACGTTGAGAACACCACCCACCCGGCCGCCCTCTAACACCGCGGCGCCGGCCAAGTGCGTGCTCTTGGCTACGGCTTTGCCGAGCGGATGAATCACAATTTCTGCGTTGCCCACCAGGGCATCCACGCCAAACGCCATCGCCTGCCCACCTGCGTTGAGCAACAGCGCAAGCT
>JBJXGM010000118.1:0-45812 GCA_046155985.1 Myxococcaceae bacterium
AAGGCGGCGAACTATCACTTCGGACCCGTCGACCTGTCCGGTAACGGGAAACCCCCTGCCTTCGACCCTGTGCGTTCGAAGCTCGATGAAAGGGGGAGCGCCGTACTCTCCTGCCCGAGCCTTCCCAAGCAAGAACAATCGCGCCCCTACCGCTTGATGGCCCAGGCGGGCGTCACAGAAGCCGGAAGCGGACGGGCCTCTGTGGGCGAAAGCGCCGTCGAGGTGCACCCCGAACGCTTCTACATTGGCCTTCGGAGCAATCTGGCCGAGGTCAAAGCTGGCGACACGCTCAAAGTGGAAGCGACCTTGGTGGACTGGGAAGGAAACGCTGCTGCCTCGTTGTCTGGGAAATCGGTCGACATTGAGCTGTTCGATGTCTACCGCGAATCAAGCGGGTGGTTTGACGAAGGCGAGGGTTCCGAGCGTCAAGAAGAGCGCTATCGGCTGTCGCGTTCAGCGGCCCAACGCGGCGTGTTCTCCGGGAAGCCCTTCGAAGTGTCGTTCGTCGCCAAGCGTGGCGAATGGAACTGGGTGGGCTACGTCATTCGAGCGCGGCTGCAAAACGCGATGTCTGAGCTGAAAATCGAAGGGGACGGCGCCGAGTGGTATTGGGACTCTGGCATGGCCGGTGGCCGCGTCGACCGCACCCCAAAGCCGATGCGACCGATGCCGCTGCGCATTGATGTGCCTGCGCGCTCGCGGGTGGGGCAGCCCATCACGGCGAAGTTCACGCTTCCGTTTCGCGGGCACCTTCTGGTGACCGCCGAAAGCGACCGAATCTTGACCTCGAATTGGAAGGTCGTCGAAGCGGGTGAAACCACCTGGACCTTTACACCGCACCAAAACACGTCGACCGTCTACGTCAGCGCACTTCTCGTCAAAGCGCCCTACGCAGAATCACGCGAAAGCTTTCTTCCCAACCGCGCGTTTTCAGTCAGCGCTATCGCGCTTGAACCTGCCGAACACGCCCAGACAGTCACGCTGTCTGTTCCGAACGAGGTTCGTTCAGGCGCTGAGCTCGACATCGGGCTTGTTCTGGGGAAACCCGACAGCACCACCTACGCCAGCGTGGCGGTCGTCGATGAAGGCGTACTGCAGCTCACAAAGTCAAAGTCGCCCGATCCGCTTGCGGGCCTTTTCCAGAAGAAGGCTTTGGGCGTGACCACCTTCGAGACGATTGGCTGGTCACTCTTGATGCCACCGACGGGCGCTTCGCGACCCACCGGTGGGGATGGTGAACAAGCCTCCGCACTGGGACGCGTTCAACCCATTCGACCGGTCGCGCTGTGGTCGGGGTGGGTGAAGTTCGACGGGGCGGGTCGCGCGCGCGTCAAACTCAAGTTACCGACCTACCGTGGCGCGGTCCGCGTCATGGCGGTGACAGCAGGCGAGGCGCGCGTGGGCTCCGCCGAAGCCTTGGTACGCGTCACCGACCCTCTGGTGCTCATGTCCACTTTGCCGCGCTTTGTCACGCAGGGCGACGCGGTTCAGATTCCGGTGTTTGTCACCAATCTCACCGGACAGGCGCAGGACGTGCGCGTGCAACTGAGCGCCGAGAACATCCCCGTCGCAGGTGTCGCCAGCTTGGGAGACGCTTCCCCCCTTCAGCTTCTGGGGAAACCGGAAGGCGTTCTTTCGCTGGCTCATGGGGCCTCTGGCACCACCGTTTTTCAAGCCAAAGCCAGCAAGGGCCTGGGCACAGCGAAACTGCGCGTGAGGGTCCAAGCCGGCGCGCATCAGTCTGAAGAGACACTCGTTGTACCTTTCTCACCGCAAGGCCAACGTGAACGGCGCATGCAAATGGTCGAGCTCAAAGACTCCACGCTCGACCTCAAGCCTCTCGTGCGCGGCTGGGTGCCCACCACCGAGAAGACAACGTTCTGGGTGACAACGAACCCCTACGGCGAGTCGTTTGGGCATCTCAAGTCGCTGATTCATTACCCCTACGGGTGTATCGAACAAACGACGTCTTCAACACGGCCGCTGCTCTACGTTTCGAACATGCTGGGAGAAATTGACCCCGAACTCATCGCCAGCCGTAAAGTCGAAGACATGGTCGCGTCGGGCATCGCCCGCGTGCTGTCGATGCAGACACCGTCAGGCGGATTCGGCTATTGGCCGGGCGAGAAAGAACCCAACACCTGGGGCACGGCCTATGCGACGCATTTCTTGCTCGACGCGCAGAAGGCCGGTTTCCACGTACCTGCTGAGCGCGTCCAAGATGCTGTGCGGTGGATGGAGTCGGTCGTCAGCGGCGCCGAACGCCTCACCGAAGACCCCTACCATGGCCAACACAATGCGAACGCGTACACGCACTATGTGCTCGCGCTTGCGGGCAAAGGACGCAAGGCACAACTGCAAGCCCTGGCGGCGAGCCTGAACCTCAGTCCCGGCACCTCGGCCACAGCATCCGGCGCATCGTCCGAAGGCGAGCGCTTGGAAACAGCGTACATGCTGAAGGCGGCGCTCTGGCACGCAGGCGACAGACGATACGAGAAGGACTTGCGCGCACCCGACGTGTCGGCGGTCACCGACGTTCGGAGCAACGGCTGGAGCTTCTACTCCGACCGTCGACGTCGTGGTTTCATGCTCAGCACATTTACCGATTTGTTTGGAAACGACCCCGCGGGCGAACCGCTCGCGCGCCTGGTCGCAGAGGCGCTGCGCGGCCGGGCGTCCGCTGAATACACCACGCAGGAACTCGTGTGGGGCATCAGCGGCCTGGGCAAACGTCTCCAAGGTGCGGCGCGGGCAGTCCCCGCGCCCAAGTTGTGGGCGAACGGGAAAGCCGTCACCCACTCGCCTCGAGGGCAGGGTGCACAGGGCACTTCGTTTTCGCTCGTTCGAGCCTGCGAAGTCGGCACGCTTCGACTGGAGTTGGCCGAACCGCCAAAAGGAAAGATGTTTCTTATCGTGTCGAGCGAGGGCATCCCGACCACGCCGAAGACGACGTTCGGCGGAGAAGGGCTCGCCATTCGCCGAAAGATTCGAACGATGTCCGGCGAGGCCATTGACCCGCGAGACCCCCGAAAGCTCGGCGAAACATTCGTCGTCGAACTCAGCGTGACCAACCTGACGCGCGAGCGCGTGGAGAACATTGCCCTCGTCGATCGCATCCCGGCGGGATGGGAAATCGAAAACCCGCGGCTCGGACGCGGCGGCATTCCTTGGGTGGAAGCGGACGCCCTTTGGACGGTCAGCGCGATGAATGTGCGCGACGACCGCATCGAACTGTTTGGGCCGCTCGAAAAGGAACGGTCGGCAACATTCGTGTACACCGTTCGTGCCACGGCGGCGGGCACGTTTCACCGACCTTCCGTGGAGGCCGAGGCGATGTACGACCCGCGCATCTGGGCACGCGAAAAGGGCGGCGAAGTTCGCGTCGAGGGCGGCTGGGCAGACCACCTGCTGTAAGCGCACATGGTTCGTCTGACGGCCATACTTCTGCTCTGCGCTTTGGGCATTGGCGGGATTCTCACGCACGCCGTGCCCCTGCCCGCGCGGCTTTCGGAAGCGCCGTCAACGACGGTGCTGTTTCGCGACGGCAGTGCGGCACATGTCTTTGTGGCGCCGGATGGCCGCGTGCGTGTCCCGGTGGCTTTGGAGCGGGTCGACCCCCGCTTCGTGCGCGCATTGCTCGCTTTGGAAGACAAGCGCTTTGGCGCGCATCCTGGCATCGACCCCCTCGCGTTGGCGCGTGCGACCTGGACCAACTTTCGCGCCGGCCGCCGTGTGTCGGGAGCATCGACCCTCACGATGCAGTTGGTCCGTGTTCTTGAACCCCGGCCGCGCACGTTGTTTTCAAAAGGCGTTGAAGCGCTTCGCGCCATGCAACTGGAAACGCGACTCGCCAAGTCGGACATTCTCGCCGCCTATCTCCAGTTCGCCCCGTACGGAAAGAATGTGGAAGGCATCGAAAGCGCAGCGTTGGCCTACTTTGGGCACAGCGCCCTCCATCTGTCGGCCGCAGAAATCGCAACGCTTCTTGCCGTACCGCAAGCGCCCGCGCGCCGATTTCCCCGTCCGCAGAACGCACAGGGGCTTCGTCGGGGCCGCGCCGATGTGGCCCGGCGTCTGGCCGTCGCCGGAATTTTTACCGCCGCCGAGGTCGCAGAAGTTGAGGCCACGGCATTGCCAACGGGTCTACATCCCTTCCCCCGGCATGCGCCGCATGTCGCCTTCGACCTGCGCAAGCGCCCTACCCCACGTGTTGAAACTTTCCTAGACCCGGGACTCCAACGCTTGGCCGAACGGACGTTGCACGCGCAACGCGATTGGGCACACAACAACGGCATCTACAATGCGGGAATCCTCTTGGTGGAACACGCCACCGGAGAAGTCCGTGCCGCCGTCGGCAACTTCGATTTTTGGGACGCTGCACACGCGGGGCAAATGTCCTCGCTGTCTGCACCCAGGTCGCCGGGCTCTGCCCTCAAGCCTTTCCTTTATGCATGGGCGATTGAAAAAGGCATCGCGAATCCTGCCCAGCGTGTGCCCGACTTGCCCATTCAATTCTCCGACTACAGCCCGCACAATTTCGATGGAGAGTTTCGAGGACTCGTGACGCTCGAAGAGGCCCTGTCCTTGTCACTCAATGTGCCGTTCGTTCACTTGCTGCGAGAGGTCGGCGTCGAGCCCTTCTTGAACGTTCTTCGTCGCATGGGTGCGCATTCGCTGAATCGTGCGCCGGGCCACTACGGCCTCTCGGCAGCAGTTGGAGGCGTGGAAATCACGCCGACAGAGCTCGCGAGCGCGTATGCGACACTGGCGCAGGGCGGCGTCTACCAGCCGTTGCGTTGGACGAAAGCCGAAACGCCCTTGAAACCTGTTCGCATATTTTCGCGCGGCGCAGCCTTCTTAGCGCGTCAAACGCTTGCGCTGCGTGACCGACCTGATTTCCCCGAGCGAAGAGACCAGGCGCGGGACTCGCCGTTCATTTCCTGGAAAACAGGAACCAGCTTTGGTTTTCGTGACGCTTGGGCCGCCGGCAGCACGCGAACACACACGGCCGTCATCTGGATGGGCAACCTCAACGCGCGCGGCGCGAACGCGCTGACGGGGGCGTCGGCTGCTGCGCCTGTGTTGTTCGACCTGCTTGAAGCCGTTGAAGCGCGGCACGCGCAAGGGCTTCCTTCGCCAGAGCACCCACCCGCCGACCTCACTCCGGTTGAAGTCTGTGCCTTCTCCGGACACATCCCCACGCCGGCTTGTCCTCAGCGCGCGACGACACTGGCGCTGCGACGCGCCGTTCCGACGAAACCATGCCCTTTTCACGTTCGCGTCGAAGTCGACACAGAAACGCGCCGCGCGGTCACACCGCTGTGCCGACATGGCCGAAAGACAGAACTCCTGACTTTTGCCTCATGGCCAACCGCTCTCAGGCGTTTTGGGAAAGCGGAATGGTTGCCGCTCGACGCGCCACCACCCCTCGCCGAGGACTGTGAGCCACCCCATCACGCAAACGCGAAACTCGCGATTGTCTCGCCTCCAGAAGGGAAGTCCGCGCTTCTGATGCCAGGTATAGCCCCCGAAAACCAACGGCTGCCGCTCGAGGCCGACAGCACAAGTCGCGAACAACTTTCTTGGTTTGTGGATGGACGGTTTCTGGGGACGTTGCCCGCGAACGAAACCCTGTGGTGGACCCCTGCCTTGGGGCATCACGAAGTTGTTGTGACGAGCGCGGACGGGCGTTCGGCACGCCGGCCACTCGACGTTGCTTTGCGACCGAACTAAATAAGCACGGGGTTTCGACCAGGCAAGGCATCCCGCGCCCAGGGTCGTCCGGCTTGGTCCTGCTCACGCGCAGAAACGGGCAATCGCCTTCGCCAAGATTTCTTCGCAGCGGAGGAATTCCTCAATCGGCACGAACTCATGGCTCTGGTGCGCGACACGAATATCGCCGGGGCCAAACACGACGGCTTGGGCGCCCAACTGCGTGAGCTGCGGCGCTTCCGTGGCAAATGGCACCGTGCCGGCAGGGCTGCCACTCTCGCTGGCAAGAAAAGAGACGATTTCGCTCGACGCGGGTGTATCGACGCCTGGGTCGCCCCTCAGAAAACGAACCTCTGCTTTGAATTCTGGGTCGCCTTGCCGGCACTCCCCAATCAGCGTTTCCACGCGCCGAAGCGCGCCCTCCAGAGGCTGACCTGGCAGAGGTCGCCATTCAAAAGTCATGCGGCAGCTGCCGGCGATGACGTTTTTGGCGCGACCGCCAGAAATGACACCGACGTTCAACGTTGGGAAAGGCGGCGAAAACAGAGCGTCGGTCGCTTGACGCATTTCGCCGTCGGCGTAGGTCTCGATTTTTTGAATCAGCCGCGCTGCGCGAAAAATCGCGGACGCACCGGTTTGCGGATGCGCGCTGTGGCCTTCTTTCCCGAAGACTTCGATTTCGGCCAAGCAGTAGCCCTTGTGCGCACGGACAGGCGTCAGCGAGGTCGGCTCTCCAACAATCGCTCGTTTCGCTTTTCCTTTTCCGGCCTGGACGAGTTGCTTGGCGCCGACAAGTCCGATTTCTTCGTCGGCCGTAAAAATGAGAACCAGGGGCCTGGTGGTGGGCGTGCGCAAGGCGGCTTCGATGGCGCACGCGATGTAAGCCTTCGTGTCGCACGAACCTCGTCCATAGAGCCGGCCGTCTTTCTCGGTGAGCAAGAGTGCTTCGCGCCATGAAGGGTCAAACGGCACGCAGTCGGTGTGTCCCACCAAGGCAAGTTCGGGCAGGCCCGCTGGACCTCGATGTGCAATGAGATTGAGCTTCTCAACGCCTTCGGGGTCTCGATAGCTCTGGCGCTCGCAGCGAAACCCGGCAGGAGCAAGTTCGCGCTCGATGCGTTCGACAAGTGGCCCGTTGCTGCGGGCCGAAGTCGTGTCGATGGCGACGAGTTCCTTCAGCCGCGTTTTCAGGGACAACAGTCGGTCGCTCAAGCGAACATTTCCGTGCAAAGAAGCGCGAAGTCCCGCGATATCGCTTCTGCCGCAAGGTGCAAGCCATCACGCACAACATGTTTTCCACCGACAACAACGTCGCGAACTAAGCCCGAATGCCCAGCCAACATCCACGCCGCCGGAAATGTGGCGGCATCGGCACCCGCCAAGACGGGATGGCCCAAGTCGATGGTGACGAAATCGGCCCACTCGCCTGGCGCCAGCTTGCCAGCGGAGACGCCGAGCGCGCGCGCACCGCCCGACGATGCGACATCGAGGAGCCGCAACGAGAGCCCTTGGGGTGTGCCGTCTTCTGGGTCGAGCACCGCCCGGCGTTGGCGAAGGAGTCGCAAATGCCCCTCCAGCTGGCGCGCTTCGTCCAAAAGGTCGGCGGACGCCTGGCTGTCACTCCCCAGGCAAAGCGACGCACCCGCGCGTCGAAGGCTGTCGGCAGGCACAATGCCATCGCCGAGGTTTTGTTCGGTGGACGGACAGGCGCAGACGCTCACCCCAGCGCTCCCCAGACGCTTCACATCGGCATCCTCCACGTGAATGGCGTGAACCGCTGTGAACTTGGATTGCAAAAGGCCCAACTCTTCCAACAGCGCAGCCGGAGAACGCCCGTGCTCTTTTCGGCATTCTTCGTTTTCGCGAGGTTGTTCCGAGACATGCATGTGGACCGGTTTGCCGCCCGCGCCGTCCCGAATCGCTGAAAGCCATTCGCGCGGCAATGCGCGGACGCTGTGCGGTGCGAAACCAAACGATGTCAGCGTGTCGGTCGCATATTCACCTGTCAGCGCTCCAACACTTTGCAGCGCCTCCTCGGGACTATCTTCGATGAAGCGGCCTTGCGTCGGATGTGCATCTTGGCGATAGCCCGCGCGCGCATAAAGGCCCCGGAGCAGCACCAAGCGAATCCCCACGTCACGCGCCGCGCGAATCAACGCGCGCGACATCGCTTCGCGCTCCCCGTAGCGCGCCCCGCCGGGAGCCCGATGCAAGTAGTGAAACTCCCCCACCGTCGTGACGCCAGCCATCAGCATCTCGAGAAACGACTGCCGCGCCGCGCGGTACAGCGACTCGGGATTGAGCGCCTCAGCCGCGCGGTACATGCGGTCACGCCAGGCCCAGAAATCGTCCGACTTGGCGTTCGCGGCGACGTACTCCGTCCGCCCGCGGATGAGCCTCTGGAACGCGTGAGAATGGGCATTCACAAAGCCCGGCACGATTGCCCGATTCGGAAGTTCCACCACCTTCGCGTCAGCCGGAAGCGCCGCTCTAGAGACCACACGCCCGTCGGCCGACACCGCCAACTCTCCCGAAGGAGCCACGCGGCCTTCAGCCAAGAGAATCGCAGGGCGATACACCATCGCGGTTTGTGGCATCGCGTGGGACTCTATCAGGGAGCCGGCGAGGGCATCGCGAGTCGCGCGCTCGAAGAAGTTTTCGGCCTGGGCAAGGCGGAACGCGAGGTCATGAACGCCGGTCCCGTCGGTGAGTTCGCGCGCGTGGAGCAGGCGGGGCAAGCACCAGTCCTACGTCGAGGCGTTCCAGCAAAAGAAAGTCGCTATCCGAGGTCAGTATTGAGACGCCGTGAGCGAGCGCGTAAGTCGCGATGAGAAGATCCATGGACTTCACGGTCGTGCCCCGAGATTGAGCCAACATCCCGAGCTCCCCGGCCTCTTCCCACAAGGAACCTGGCTGTTCGAGCCAACGGCACCCATCGAGAAGTGGGAGCACTTTCTTTCTTTCAGCCGGGCGCAACCCGCGGCGAAGTTCTGTCACAATAGGGCCACACAACGCGACTTGGTTCTGCTCCAACAGTTCGTCCACCCGCTGTCCCCAAGGTGACGTCCCGCGGAAGAACTCCACCCAGGCGGATGTATCGACAAGAATCATCGTCTCGACGCCGCAAGGTCGAGGTCAAAATGGACCTTCCCGCGGAGTGAGCGAAGCGCAGAGCGCTGAGATGCTTTTTCAAGCTCGCGAAGCCCCTGCACGATAGTGGGTGTGATGCCTTTCCCTGTAATCCGTTGCGCGCGCGTCAACACTTCGGCTGGCACAATGACCGTGATTTTCTTCTGCACCGAGGACATGCTCGTACGGTTGCAGATATGGCATCATCAGGTCAACTTGCTGGTGTTGGTCTGACCCCAGGACGAGGGCTCGGGGCTGGCTTCCACATTGCCGCGAGGTCACGAGGCGCTTGCGATTTCTCGCTCGGAAAAGCCGAGACCTGTCCGGGCGCCGTTCCGGCAGCGGTCGAAAACGCATAGGCAAAAACGACACGCGCGTAGGAGACGGGAACAACGTCAGACATGCGTTGCCAACTATCAGACACCCGCGCACATGGCCAACACCGCACCTTTTCACGCCCTGAGAAACACCGACAACCCCTGCGGCATCGCCCCTGTAGCTGACGAACCCAAGAGAAGGTAAAGAGCGGCGCATGAAGATTGAGCGCGCGAAATCTCTCAAACCCAAGCCTTCAGCAGACAAGCTCGGTTTCGGCCAGCACTTCACCGACCACATGTTGCGAATCGACTTCGCTGACGGTCGTTGGGGCGAGCCGGCGATTGTCCCCTATGGACCCATCACGCTCGAGCCGACCGCGGCGGTGCTGCACTACGGCCAATCGATTTTCGAAGGCATGAAAGCGTATCGAGGCCAAGGCGCCGATTCTTCTCTGCGCATTTTTCGGCCCAGTGCGAATGCGCAAAGGCTCAACGCCAGCGCGACGCGGCTGTGCATGCCCACGTTGGATCCCAAAATCTTTGTGGACAGCATCAAGGCGCTCGTCAAACACGAAGCGGATTGGGTACCCAGCGCGCCGGGAACGTCGCTCTACATTCGTCCGGTGATGATTGCGACGGAGGGCTTTTTGGGTGTCCGGCCGGCGAACGCATACAGCTTTCTCGTGATGCTCTCTCCCGTGGGAGCGTATTTCGCTGAGGGATTTGCCGGTGTTCGCATTTGGGTGGAAGAAGAAAATCTGCGTGCGGCCCGCGGCGGTATTGGCGCAGCGAAAACGGCCGGAAACTATGCGGCAAGCCTGCTCGCCGGAGAGCGCGCGAAGAAGCGTGGGTATGCGCAGGTGTTGTGGCTGGACCAGGACCGCCGGTCGATCGAAGAGGTGGGGACGATGAACGTCTTCTTCCTGATTGGCGACACGCTTGTGACGCCGCCACTATCGGATTCGCTGCTTGCCGGCGTGACACGGGACTCCGTGATTCAGCTGGCCCGTCACTTGGGTCAAAAGGTGGAAGAGCGCGCGGTGCCAATCGAAGAACTGGCCGCTGCGGCCAAGAAGGGCACGCTTCGTGAGGCGTTTGGCACAGGCACTGCAGCTGTCATCTCTCCCATTTCGGAGCTCGGCTGGAGAAACGAAAAGCTCGTTCCGGGTGACGGCAAACCGGGCCCGCTGGCAACCAAACTGCTGGAGACACACGCGGGCATCACGGCCGGTACACAGCCTGACCCTTTCCAATGGATGGAGCGCATCTGACCATGCCCAGCTACACACTCATCATCGGCAACAAGAATTACTCGTCGTGGTCATGGCGCGCCTGGCTTGCGCTCAAACAAACCGGCGCATCCTTTGAAGAGGTCGTCGTGCCGCTCGACACACCCCAGACTGCAGTCGCCATCGCCAAGTACTCCCCCGCTGGCCGCGTGCCGGTGCTGCGCCATGGCGAACGTGTCATTTGGGACAGCTTGGCGATTGCCGAATACCTCGCCGAGCAACATCCGAAGGCGGGCCTTTGGCCCGAAGACATCGATGCGCGGGCGTACGCGCGTTGCGTTGTCGCAGAGATGCACTCCGGATTTGCCGCGCTGCGCTCCAATTGCACGATGAACCTGCGCCTCAACGCACCCGGCAAGGGACTCGATGCGCCAGGCGTTGCTCAAGACGTGGCGCGGCTTCGCGACATTTGGACAGAAGGCCGGAAGCGCTTTGGCGGAACTGGCGAGTTCCTCTGTGGACGCTACAGCGTGGCGGATGCTTTTTTCACGCCGGTGGTTGGCCGCTGCATGACCTATGCGATTTTGCTTTCGGGCGCGGCGAAAACCTACGCCGATGCAGTTTGGACCCACCCGTTCACCAAAGCCTGGCGTGATGCCGCAGCGCAGGAATCAATGACGATGCCCCGCTACGAGCCCCACCCCACAAAGCCGTAGCGTGTCGGACGCCTTGAAATCTCACCGCAGCTTTTTTGCGCTCAACGCAGCCGTGTCGGTGCTCGCCCTGTCGTGCATTGCCTATTTCTTGGTGATTCGGCAGGCGACCGCCAACCCTGAGATTGACCTGCGTTTCCTTCCCGCCGTTAACGCAGGTTTCAATTCGCTGGCTGCCGTTTGCTTGGTGTTGGGCTATCGGGCGATTCGCCGTGGCCGCCGGGCCATGCACCAAAAGTTCATGGTGGGCGCATTCGCCGCATCGACGTTGTTTCTGGCGTCTTACCTCGCCTACCACGCGGTCCATGGCGACACGAAGTTCGGTGGGACGGGTGCACTTCGCGTCGCCTACCTCGCGTTGCTCGCCTCACACATCGTGTTGTCGATTCCGGTCGTTCCAATGGCGCTCACCGCTTTTTATTGGGCGTTTCGCGAAGACTTTGTCCGCCACCGCAAACTCACCCGGGTGCTGTTGCCCCTCTGGCTGTACGTCAGCGTGACGGGCGTGATGATTTTTGTCGCCCTGCGAAGCTTCGGTTGACGCGAATACTTCACGCATATAAATGCATCGTGTGAATAGTTCCTCAGTCGGCATTGTCGGCGCATCGGGCTACTCCGGCGTGGAAGCCACGCGCCTGTTGTCGCGCCATCCGGGCGTTTCGCTGAAGTTTGTCACCAGCGACCGCTGGGAAAAGCAGTCCGTCCGCGCACGGCTGGGTGACATCGGCCCCGGTGCAGCGCTGACCTACGTGAGCAACGCGCAAGGCGAAGCCATGGCGCGGGACTGCGCCGTCGTGCTTTTGGCTACGCCTGCGGAAACGTCGCTTGCGCTGGCGCCCAAGTTGGTCGCGGCGGGGGTTCGTGTCGTTGATTTGTCGGGCGCTTTTCGACTCAAAGACGCATCGCTCTACCCCACGTATTACGGCTTCACGCACACGGCGCCCGATTGGCTGGCGCGGGCGGTTTACGGACTGCCCGAAGTCAGCCGCGAAGGCATTGCGAAAGCGCAGCTTGTCGCGAATCCGGGGTGCTACGCCACGACAACTGCCTTGGGCCTGTTCCCGCTGCTGCGTGTGGGACTCTTGGAAGAGGGCTCGCTGATTGTCGATGCGGCATCGGGCGTCACGGGTGCCGGTCGACGGGCGAGCGAGGACTACAGCTTCTCTGAAGTAGCGGACGACTTCCGAGCCTACAAGATCCTGCGCCATCAGCATGTTCCCGAGATTCAGCAGACGTTGGCCAAAGCAGAATCGGGGCAGCGGCCACTCACTTTCACACCGCATCTTTTGCCGGTGCGTCGGGGAATTTTGGCGACCGCCTACGCACGCCTCGCCCAGGGCGTTGAGCCGGATGCGCTGCTTCAAGCGTTGTCCGTCTTCGCCAAGAACGAACCTTTTCTCGAAGTGGTTTCGCCCGACGCTGTCTCCATCAAAAGCGTCGTGGGTACCAACCGTTGCCGCGTGTCGGTGGTGGCTGACCGCGCCGGCGCAGACCCCGGTCGCGTGGTTGTGCTTTCCGCGACAGACAACTTGCTCAAAGGTGCGGCGGGGCAGGCCGTGCAGAATTTAAATTTGATGCTGGGCTTGCCTGAGACCACCGGGCTTTTGCACTTGAACGGGAGTTGGCCGTGAAGTTGGCGAAGGGATTTCAATATTCTGGCGTTCACGCAGGCATCAAACCCAACCGCAAAGACTTGGCGCTGGTGTTCAGCAAGACACCTTGCGCAGCGGCCGCGTGCGTGACGGAGAACAAGGCGGCGGCAGCACCAATTATAGATGTCGCAAAGCGTCTGCCGGCTTCTGGCATTCACGCCGTTGTCGTCAACAGCGGCAACGCCAATGCGTTGACGGGTGCGCAGGGATTGCAGGACGTCGTCACATCATGCGGCGCCGTTGGCAAGGCGCTGGGTGTGTCGGGCGATGCCGTGGTGGCGGCGTCGACAGGTGTCATCGGCGTTCGGTTGCCCGTTCATAAAGTCGAAGCCGCCGCTTCGGAACTTGCCAAGCAGCTCAGAACTGACCCCGATGCTGCGGCCCAGGCGATTCTCACGACGGATACACGCGTCAAGATGACGTCGGCATCGCTGACAGTGGGCGGTAAAGAAGTCACGTTGACCGCCATCTGCAAGGGCTCGGGGATGATTCACCCGCAGCTCGCAACAATGATTGCGATTGTCTCCACCGACTGCGACATCTCGCCCGAGATGCTTCAGCGGGCGTTGGTCGCATCGATGGCCAGCTCATTCAACAGTCTCACGGTCGATGGCGACATGAGCACCAACGACGTTGTCTTCGCGCTTGCCAACGGCATGGCGAAGAACCCGCCTTTGCGTGAGGACGGACCTGACTACCAGGCGTTCGAAGCTGTGCTGCGCGGCATTTGTGAAGAGCTCGCCCGCGAAATCGCGGCCGACGGTGAAGGTGCCACCAAGCTGCTGGAGATAGAAGTCACCGGCGCACCCAGCGTGGAGATGGCGCGCGACATCGCCAAGGCGATTGCAGGCAGCTCGCTGGTCAAGGCCGCAATGTTCGGCGCAGACCCGAACTGGGGGCGCGTGCTGGCGACCGTCGGTGCAAGAGCCGGCAGCCAGAAGTACGCCATTGACCCTTACACGGCGCGCGTCGTGATTCAGGACGTCCTCGTCTATGACCGCGAGCCAGTCGCCCACCAAGCTGAAACACTTCGCGCGCGCATGCGGCAGCCGCGCGTATTGGTGAGCGTTGAACTGCGCGATGTCGGGACTGCGCGGGCCGTCGCTTGGGGCTGCGACCTCAGCTACGACTACGTGAAAATCAACGCAGACTACACCTCGCTCATCGTGCAGAAGCCCGACGGCGGCGTCGCCAAAGACGACAGGCTGTCGAACTACAGCCCTTCGTTCAAAGTGACGTTGCTGGTGGAAGCGCTGAGCTACATCTCTCAGTTTTCCGGCAAGCGCTGCGTCGTGAAGTTTGGCGGCGAAGCGATGGTGAAAGAGTCGCTCAAGCGCTCATTCTGTAATGACCTCATGTTGCTTCGCGCGGCCGGACTCTCGCCTGTCGTCGTCCATGGCGGTGGGCCGGAGACGCAAAAAGCGCTCAAGCGCATTGGCAAGGGGCCCGCGTTTATGGCGTCTGTGCACGCCAGCGAAACCAACGACGCGCGCGTGTTGGAAATGGTCCTGACCGGCGTTGTGAACACCGAGCTCGTCACCCTGCTCAACCGCGAAGGCGGAAGCGCGGTGGGCGTGTCAGGAAAAGATGGTGCGCTGCTGCGCGCCCGGCCTTCGAAAGAAGGCTCGCTGCTGGGTGAAGTGAGCGCTGTCAACCGCGGCTTCTTGGACATGCTGTTGTCCCAGGGCTACCTGCCGGTGATTTCACCGGTCGGCATCGGAGAAGACGGTGAGAGTTACCAGCTGGACGCAGACGCTGTTGCCGCCGAAGTCGCGTCGTCTTTGGGTGCGGCCAAACTGATTTACCTCTCGGACGCGCCGGGTTTATTGCGCGGCGCCGACCTGGTCAGCGAACTCACCAGCGATGAACTGCGCGAAGAGTTGCGCAAGACGACCATCAAAGGTGGCATGCGCCGCAAGGCGGAGGCGCTGCTGCGTGCGCTCTCGAGTGGCGTCGACCGCGCGCACATCATCGACGGCCGAGTCCCTCACAGCATGGTCGCAGAGTTGTTCACCGACCACGGCGTGGGCACCTTGGTGACCCGCACCGGGAGTGGCACATGAAGGCCACCTCTACGGTTCACGACCTGCACGCCGAAGGAAACCTCATGCTGGCACGTCGGTCTGCCATCGCGCGCATTTTGCGCTCGCAGCCGGTGGCGACCCAAGACGAGCTGCGCCGCCTTTTGGCGGCGAAGGGCTTTCGCACCACCCAGGGGACGTTGTCTCGCGACTTGGCGCGACTGGGCGCCAGGCGAACCTCTCGGCCCAGCGGCGGCGGGTTCTACGAGTTGTCCAAAGCAGCAATGGCCGTAAGTCGCGAAAGCGGTGTCGGGCGTTGGGTCTCCGAAATTGCGCACAACGCAACGTTGGTCGTGATTTTCACCGAGGTGGGGGCAGCGCCTGCGGTGGCAAGAGTCATCGATGAATCGCGTCCCAAAACCATTCTTGGCACGATTGCCGGCGATGACACGGTGTTTGTGGCGCCGTCGCCGCGATACACACCTGCACAGGCAGCGGCATCCTTGCGCACGCTTTTTCGACTTGGAGGTCGTCGGTGATTGCCAAAACGGATGCATCCGGAGGCAGCGCGCTTCACCCGGAGGTGCTGGCCTTCTCCAGCTCGCTGAGCCTGGACAGGCAACTCTTCTGCGAGGACGTCATCGGCAGCTTGGCGCACCTCATCATGCTGTCGCGGCAAAGCATCATCCCCAAAGCGGACGCTGCCATTTTGCGTGATGGCCTTGTGTCGCTTTGGGAAAAGCATGCGGCTGGAAAGCTTGTGCTTCCCAACGAAGAAGACGTTCACATGGCCATCGAAGCCGCCCTGACGATGGCGGTGGGCAAAACGGCTGGCCTCTTGCACAGCGCGCGTTCGCGCAACGACCAAGTCGCTTTGGATTTGAGACTGCATGTCCGAAGTCAGTTGGCAGGCCTTCTGCCGAAGTTGTCGCGCTGGATGGAGGCGCTGGCCTCGCGTGCCGAGACCGAAATGGACGCCTTGCTTCCTTCGTACACGCACCGGCAGCGTGCGCAGCCCATTTCGTTTGCCTACTTGCTGGCCGGCTACGGCGCGATGTTTGTGCGTGATGGGGAACTGTTGCGCTTCGTGCTGAACCAGGTCGACGAGCTGCCCCTGGGCGTCGGTGCGATTGCCGGCTCGTCGCTTCCCATCAGCCGCGACACGACCCGCCAGTTGCTGGGTTTTTCTCGGCTCACTCGAAACGGCCTCGACACCGTCGGCGACCGCGATTTCGCGCTCGACTACACCTACGCCGCTGCGAAACTCCTGCTGCACGCCAGTCGGCTTTCGACGGACTTCATCGACTTTGCATCACAAGAATTTGGGTTTCTCAAAATCGACGGCGACTTGGCCTGCGGCTCCAGCATGATGCCGCAGAAGCGAAACCCTGACGTCTTTGAGCTTGTGCGCGGCAAGAGCGGTCGCGCGGTCGGAAACTTGATGGCGCTTCTGGTCACGGTGAAGGGCCTCCCCGGAGGCTACAACCGCGACTTGCAGGAAGACCGGCAGGCGCTTCTGGAAACGGGTCCTCTGATGGCGGGCGTGCTGGACATTCTTCAGGTCGCGCTGCCGCGCATGAAGCTCGACAGAGAACGCGCTTTGGCAGCGCTGATGGGCGACTACACGCAGGCCACTGACATCGCCGAGGCATTGGTGCGACAAGGCTTGCCCTTCCGTGAGGCCTACCAGGCCGTCGGGGCACTCGTGCGTCGATGCCAAGAAAAGAAGCTGCCGCTGGCTCAAGCCACGCTCGAAATGGCCTCCACCATTCATCCTGCTTTCAATGCTGAAACACTCCGTGCAGCCCAGCCCGGCGTTCTGATGAAAGAAGTTCCGGGAAGCACCGGGCCCAAGTCGGTTCGGGCTCAGATTCAGGCGCTTCGCGAGTCCGCCCAAGCGTTGTCTGCTTTGGCATCTGGCATCCCAACGCTCGATACGTTGTTCGCCCAACTTCGGGAGGCCAGCCTGTGAAACGTGACTTTCTTCGGTTGTCAGACCTCTCGCCGAGAGAACACCGGCAGTTGTTAGACCGCGCCAAGGTGCTCAAAGCCAAGCGGCAAAACCGCGAAGAGGTCCGCACACTCGCCGGGCGGACGCTGGCACTGATTTTCGAAAAGGCCTCCACACGAACCCGTCTGTCGTTCGAAGCGGCGATGGCACAATTGGGCGGCTCCGCGCTGACCCTGCCCCTGGAAGGCAGCCAAATGGCACGCGGTGAACCGCTGGAGGACACCGCACGCGTCGTCTCCGGCTACTGCGATGCGATTGTGATGCGCACGCATGCCGAAATGCGGCTGTTGGCGATGGCCAAAGCCGCGACGGTGCCTGTCATCAACGGTCTCACCGACGAAGCGCATCCCGTTCAATTGCTGGCAGACCTGCTCACCGTCGAAGAGCGCGTCGGTGCGTTGCGTGGAAAAAAGATGGCGTTCGTGGGGGACGGCAGCAGCAACATGGGGCGTTCGTGGGTGGAAGCGGCCGGGCTGTTTGAGTTCGACCTCGTCGTGGCTTCACCGAAAGGCTACACGCCCCCGGCCGGGGAAGTGACTGCTGCGAAACGCGCCCGCATCGTCGATGACCCCAAGCTTGCCGTCGAAGGCGCCGACGTTGTCAGCACGGACGTCTGGACCAGCATGGGTCAAGAGCAGGAATCTGCAGCGCGTCTCAAAGCATTCACCGGTTATTGCGTCGACGGCACGTTGATGCGCTTGGCACCCAAGGCCATCGTGCTGCACTGCTTGCCCGCGCATCGAGGCGAAGAGATTTCAGCAGACGTTCTCGAAGGCCCACAGTCGGCGGTTTTTCAGCAGGCCGAAAACCGCATGCATGCGCAGAAGGCGTTGCTTGAACTGCTCTTGCTGAGCTGATGAGGCTTCGCAACGCGCCGAAACCGTAGCCCAAGAAGCCTACTTCTTTCGTTGATACCGCCGACCCTTGAGGCGGCCCTTCGCCCCAAGCATGCGCTTCTGAACAAGCGCGGCCAGATCTCGTTCAAGCGTGCGTCGCGGGACGTTGGGCATCCAAACGGCGACGTCTTTCATTGAAAAATCTGCCTGTTTCAAAGCATTCGCGAGAATTCTTCGCTGTCGGACTTCAGGAGTGCGCCCAGCGCTCTCGCGCAGCAATTTCCGTCCCTTCTCAACGACTTCTGCCGCTGACGAAGCGAAGCATTCCGCGAGGAACTCGACGACCGGATCCAACCGACCGAGGGATCGGCTTTGGCGAATCGCCAGGTAGTAGTTCTCTCTTCTGCGCATGATGGCTGTCTCGCTCGGAACAAAACGGGCCAAACGTTGCCCGGTTTGAAGAAGGAGAAGGTGTTGCATCAAGCGGGCGGTGCGGCCGTTTCCATCTGCGAAGGGATGGATAGACACAGCGATGAAGTGAAAGGCGAAAGCTCTCGTAAAGGGATTCATGTCGCGCGTGGCGTCGAGCCATCGCCAAAGGTCGCTGAGCAGATCGGGCAATTCATGAGGCTCCGGGCAGCTATCGATTGTCTCACCCGTGGTCGAGTTGATGATGGACACGGGAATGGTTCGAACGCCTCCACTCTGACGAGGCTCAATCAATCCATTCGTCACGAGTCTCTGCAGATCACACATGTCCGCAAGCCTCAGAGGACGCGTGTCGTCTGCCAGTCTCGCCGCGTAATTGAGTGCGTCGTGGTAGTTCTTGACCTCGCGGATGTCTTTTTTTGAGCCCGCAATGCGCTTACCTTCGAGAACCGCGGTGACCTCATTCTCACCAAGTTTGTTGCCTTCAATCTGGTTGGAGTAAGTGACCGCGCGAACTTTGGCGTTTCTGAGCAGCTCCAGCTCCTGAGGCGTGCCGAGATGCTCGTCGAGAAACGGCTTCGCTTCTGCGATCCGCATCGAATACCCAAGCAGAGAATCACTGATAGTGAGCTCCCATGGAATCTTGAGCCTTTTGAGCGCCGGATACGCGGACATGCGAGTTATTTATGCCATTTATCCGCCATTGGCAAAGCGGCGGAAAAAAGTTTTCATATCTCCGTCACTTATCCGCCATCCGCCAAGTGTGCCGGGTACAGGCAGGCGAAGTGCCAGCGTTGGGCTGTCAAACGCCGTGAGAGTTGCCGATTCTCGCCGGCGGAAGTGAATGAGGCTGTAAATGACGCAGTCTGGATTCGACTGGTTACGAAGAGATGCCAGCACTGCAGAACGGCCTCTACAAAAACGCCCACAAGTACAGCCGCCCGTAGACGACCAAGACAACAATCGCCAAGACATCCAGCACAACGCCGATGCGCATCATGTCAGGCAGGCGAATGCGTCCGCTGGCGAACACAATCGCATTGGGCGGGGTGCCGGCCGGAAGTGCGAAGTCACACGACGCCGCAATGGTGCATGCAAACAGGAGCGGCAGTGAACGCGGCAGGATGTTCACCATCACATTCAACGTGGCGACGTTCGATGCGATGGCCGAAAAAGCCACTGTGGCTGTCACTGCGAAAATGAGTTGTGTCGTTGGCGAAAACGCACTCAAGGCTGCTGCCCGAACACCCAGCCAGGCGGCAAGACCACTGCCTTCCATGCCGGCTGCGAGTGACAGACTGCCACCGAGCAACACCAGGGAACTCCACGGCAGTCGCCAAAGGCCGTTCAAACTCAAGAGGCGTGTTCCCAACAAGACCGCCCCTGCAAGGCATCCCACCGCCGCCTCGTAGTGTTTGGCGAGAATCGGAAACGGCAGTCGAGGAGCGATGAGCGGGCGAATGACATCGCCCAGCATCCACAGCACGGCCGCCACGACGAAGACGTACGCCACGCGGCGTTCACCACCGGCGAGCGGACCCAACTCGGCAAGCTGAGCGTCGAGCACTTCGCGGGCGCTTCCGCGTTCAGGCGCAAGGGCGCGTCCATAGCGCCACAGCACCCACCACACCATGGGCAGAAACAGGAGGACGAACGGCAGCGCCAGGGCACTGAACTCAAAAAAGCCCATGTCGATGCCCATCTGCGCGGTGACGAAAGCCGCGAACACCGAGTTGGGTGCAGTCCCAATTTTAGTTCCAATGCCGCCGACATTGGCCGCGTACGCCACCGCCAAGAGCAAAACAGAGCCGTAAACACCGAGCGAACGGCGTGCATCGCGCTCCAGTTGTTTCACCAGGGCGATTGCGATGGGCACCATCATGACGGCCGTGGCGGTGTTGGAAATCCAGAGCGACACAGCCGCGGTCGCGACCAACATGCCCATCAGCAGCCGCGAAGGCTCGGTGCCCACGGCGCGCATGATGTGAAGTGCAATGCGTCGGTGGAGCGACCATTCTTCCATCGCCGCACCCAACGCCATGCCGCCAAGAAATAGAAAAATGTAGGCGTCAAAAAACGGCACCAGCGCCGCGCGGGCGTCGCCCAAAAGCCCCGTGCCGTGAATCCCCAGGATGGGAAAGAAAACCAGGGGCAAGCTTGCCGTCAGCGCAATCGGCAGTGCTTCGGTGAACCACAGAACACCCATCGCCCAGGCGACCGCCGCTGCATAGGCAGGCCGTGCACCGTATTCACCGACGTGCTGAAGACCCGTCGGAACGAAAACCAGCGCCAACGCGCCCGCAAGGGCAACAGTGATTCCGAGGCCGCGACGCAGGCGTCCGACATTGTCCGAACCCGCTTCGGGCATTAGCGCCTTACTTATAGACCGAGATGTCGCTGGGACCAGCGGTGATTTCAGGCACACCGTCGACGTAAGTGATGGTTCGCCCCAAAACGGCAGGCACTCGGGCGCCCGGTGTCACAAGCCCCGTGAGGTTGAGCGGGTCGGTCGCCCAAAGGGTGACTCGCGAAGCATTCGCCTCGCGGCGTCGCAGCGCGCGGGCAAGGTCGACTGCCTCGGGCAAGGCAAACTGCTCTCCCATCATCCCTGTCACGAAGCGCCCGCCCCGCACTTCGCCGCGCGCTTCCAGGCGTCGAAGAATCGGCAGCAGCTCTCGCCAAGTCGAGAACAAGGGTTCTCGCGCAGCAAGTTCGCGCAGCACAATGCCGTAGCGTTGCAAAAGCATTTGAACGAGCTTCTCGCGCCGCGCCGCCGCTTCGAGCGGGCGAAGCGGGGTTACCCACGCCCAACGCCCTGCCCCGCCCTTTTGTTCGCGGCGAACTTTCTTGGGCGACAGCCACCGACGCAGGTTGTCGATGCCGTCCGTGCTCACTTCGCCCCGCGACAAGAGCGTCCACAAGGTGGCTTCGACATCCTCGGCGTCGACTTGGATCGCGAATGCGACGTCGCCGAGGAAACACGCGCCGCGGCTTTTGAGGAATTCGACAACGTGTAGCTCCAGGGGCGTGTGTTCCGGAGGGGGCTCGCCGGCGCGGGCTTCTTGCACCATCCAGTCGAATCCTTGGCGGGTGGCAAACGTCAGGCCGCCGGCCCGAGGCACTGCTGGACCGTTCGCGCCACTCACGCCTCGACGGGGGCCGGGCTCCAATGCGCCCTGGCGACGCGAGAGACGCCCGAAGGCCACTTCGCCATTGAAGCAAGCGCGCTCCAGCATTTCAGGTTGAAAACCGGGGACGCGCGCCGGAAGCAGGGCTTGCTCCCAAGCGGTGGCTGGCGCTTCGAAGCCTTCCAGCCTGCGAATGGCGACATGCAGCGGGTCTTCGCGAATGGTGCGTTCACCGTCGAGCCCATGAAACCGAAACAGAAAGCGCATGAAATCGGCACCCGTCAGCGGCTCAATTTCTTTGCGCAGCTTGCCCAGCGTCAGGCGATGGATGCGCTGCAAGAGACGCCGGTCGCACCATTCCAGGCTTTCGGCCACCCCTTTGGCCATGCCCTTGGCCGCTCCTTTGGCGACGCCTCCAGCGAGGGGGCGAAACCGCCCGCGCAGGACTTGACCTTCGCCCTCTAGCGTCGCCAGCGCGACGTCGACGTCACCCGGCATCAAGCCCAGGCGCCGAGAGACTTCGTCGCTTGTTATCGGTCCGCACACTTCCAGCCATCCACGCACGACAGCCAGTGCCGCATCGCTTGTCGACACAGGCGCGCCGGGCACTTTGGCCAACGGTGGGTCGAACACCACATCGCCGTGAAGCGCCCGAATGTGTTCGGCGCGTTCTGCACACGTGATGAACACACGCCCGTCCACCCCATGGAAGCGGCCGACGCGACCGGTGACGGCCAACGCAGCCACAAACGGCGCCAACGTGTCGTCGTCGGGCCTGTCATCGTACGGAAGGTACACGAGCGACAAGAGCGCATCGTGCAACTCTTCGGCATCGCGCAGCGGCACAGCGGCTTCTGAAACCACTTGGTCAATCGCGGCAGCGTCCAATGCACCGGCGGCCGAGGCATCTTCCGGCGAGAGCGACCGCCGCATGGCCACAGCGCGCGTTCGCCGTTCTTCCAGCGGTGCGTCATCTAGAAAAGCGTACGGGTTGGCGTTGACCAGCGCGTGCGCAAAGGGCGAGGGCTCGGGCGTGTCGACGGCGAATTTTTGAATTGCGCCAGAGCGAAGCCCGGACAAGACGACCTTTAAGCCTTCAACATCCATCGCCTCGTGCAAGCAGTTGTCGAGCGTCTCGTGCACCAAGGGATGGTCGGGCACTTCGATGTCGCCACCGCCGTGATTGTCCTGGCAACCGACTTGCGCGGGGAAAACCGCTGCCAACAAGTCTTCGGAACGACCGCGCTGCAAGAAAGGCGGAACGCGTTTGCCGCCTTCATGGCGGGCCAACGCCAGCGCGCGCGTGGCGTTCCAACGAAAACGTGTTGCGAAAAGCGGCGCCTGCAGAATCGCCTGCGTGAGGACGTCTTCCACGTTGTCGGGCGAAAGAAAGTCGAAAATCTCTTCGAGCGGAAAGCTGTGTTGCTCGCCCAAAGACAACAACACGCCATCGTCGGTCGCCGCCGCTTGAAGCTCAAAATCAAACTGGCGGCAGAACCGCTTGCGCAGTGCCATCCCCCAAGCCCGGTTGATGCGTGAGCCAAACGGCGCGTGAATAATCAACTGCATGCCGCCGGCTTCGTCGAAGAACCGTTCGGCAATCACGGATTGCTGCGTCGGCACAGCGCCCAAGGCGCGCTCGCCCGCACGGATGTAACGCATGAGCTGCTCAGCCACGAGCGGCCCCAGGCCGAGATTTGTTTCCAGGTACGCCAAACCATCGTCGGAGTTCAAAAGGCGTTCCCGCAGCTCACCCACCGCTTTCGACAGTTCAATCGTGCGTCCCGGCGCTTCACCCCGCCAAAATGGAACAGAGGGTGGCGCACCTTGGGCATCTTCGACGTGCACCTCGCTGGCACCCACGCGGGTAATCCGCCACGACGTTGAGCCCAGTACAAAGACGTCGCCCGCCATGCTGTCGATGGCGAAATCTTCATCCAGCGTGCCGACGATTTTACCTTCGGGCTGCGCCACCGCTGGCAGGTTGAACGTGTCTGGGATGGCACCGCCGTTGGTCAACGCAAACAGTCGTGCCCCACGTCGGGCGCGCAAAACACCGTTCACACGGTCGTGATGAAGGTGGACACGCTGCCGACCCCGGCGTGCGCTCACGCCCTCGGACAGGAAATGCACGACAGCATCGAACGCTGCGCGCGACAATTCGCGATAGGGATGTGCCCGACGTACCAACTCAAACAAGCGCTCTTCTTCCCAGTCTTCCGACGCGCAAGCCGCCACCACGTGCTGGGCCAAGACATCGAGCGGTGCTTCCAGAATCGGAATCCGGTCGAGCTCTCCTGAACGAATCGCCGCCAAGAGCGCCGTGCATTCCGCCAGCTCGTCGCGCGTGAAGGCAAAGAAGATGCCTTTGGCGACACCGCCCTTGTGGTGGTTGGAGCGACCGATGCGTTGCAAGGCCACGGCAATCGCACGCGGGCTACCCAACTGAACGACCAAGTCGACCGCACCGATGTCGAGGCCCAATTCCAAAGACGCCGTCGCCACCAAAACTTTGAGGCGTCCCGCTTTCAATCGCTCTTCGGCAGAGAGTCGGAGTTCGCGCGACATGCTGCCGTGATGGGCGCAGCAGGTGTCCTTCCCCAGCCGCCCGCTGAGGTCGTGCGCAACGCGTTCTGCCAACCGGCGCGTGTTCGTGAAAATGAGAACCGTCTTGTGCTGCTGGGCGAGCGCAACAAGCCGGTCATAAACGTTGCCCCACATTTCGTGGGTGGCGACAGCGCCCAATTCCGCATCCGGCGTTTCAATGGAGATTTGCCAGGGCCGTTGATGCCCCACTTCGACGATGCGGCAGCGCGTGCGCGCAGCCCCGGTGAGAAACTGCGCCATCGTCTCGATGGGTTTTTGCGTCGCCGACAGCCCAATGACCTGAGGCGGGCGGCCCATCAGCGCTTTGAGCCGCTCGAGCGACAGCATGAGGTGCGTGCCCCGCTTGTCGCGCGCCAAGGCGTGAAGTTCGTCGACGATGACGGTGTCGACGTGCTGCAGCGTCGCGCGCGCCCGGGGACTCGTGAGGTACAGGTAAAGCGACTCCGGCGTCGTGACGAGAACATGCGGTGGTCGGCGCACCATGCTGGCGCGCTCCGACGCTGGCGTATCTCCCGTCCGCACTTGCGCACGGATTTGCGGCTTTGGAAACCCATTCGCCTCGGCCAGCTGCGCCAACTGCTCGAGCGGGCCCATGAGATTCTTCTGCACATCGTTCGACAACGCTTTGAGCGGTGAGACGTAAAGCACCCGCGTCTGTTCGCGAAGCCGCCCTGACAACGACTCCTGAAAAAGTCGATCGAGCGCTGCGAGAAACGCTGCCAGCGTCTTGCCAGAGCCCGTCGGCGCGGAAATGAGCACGTCGTGCCCCTTTGAAATCAGCGGCCAGCCCTGAACTTGCGGCTCAGAAGGCTCACCGAGCTTTTGGGCAAACCATTGCGCCACGAGCGGATGAAATCCTGCCAAGGCTGGGTGCCAAGCCACGACAGCGCTGTCACGCAAGAGCGGAAGTCCAAGCTGCGACATGAGAAACCGCAGCCTGAACACCAGTGCAGGCGGACGTCAACTGGCAGATGCCACGCCGCTCGGGGGAGGACAATTGGATGCTGTTTGGCTAGATGCTGTTCAGAGAACGCGACGACCGGCGACGGCTCGTGCTGCGTTTTCCATCTGCATGCGTCCGCTGAATACTGGGTTCGTCAGCATCCATCCCCAGGGCTGCACAGGCTTTTCGGGCAGCACGCGAGGTGAGTGATCCGGGCTTTCGACACCATTCCAAGCGGTCGGCGCGGTCCTGAGCCTCGGGGTCTGAAAGCACCGACGCTTCGGAGGTCCCTGAGGCCTCTGGCCGCGACTCCGGAGCTTCGTCAAGCTCTTCTGCCATGTCGGGCGTTGCAGCGGCCACACCGTCGTCGACGCTCGGTTCACGGGCCAGCCAGCGTTCTCGCTCATTCACCGGGCGAGGAAGTCGCGCATCCAACACCCGTGCAATCCATTCGGGGTCCACTCTGGCTTCGCGAGATTCAATCACCCAATTGAGCTGACCCGCCGGTCCGCCATGGACGGCTGGTGCTAACGACACCGGCATGAACAAGGTCGGCAATTGCTCGCCTGCACTCTGTTGATTGAGAACAAACGCCAACTGCTGCACCACTGACCACGCAATTTGCTCGTTTAAATCGATACCAATGCGTATCCACCAGCGACCGTCTTCGTGTTCGCCATTGGCAAGAACGTTCACAGCGGGAATCTGCTTCACAAAGCGCACCAGAGGCGCGGGGTCGCGGCCAGGCAGAACACGGCCTTGAACAACGACAGAGTCCATAGAAGGGGTACACGCCACACCAAGCGCGAGCACAACGCCGAGTCGGAGACTGATACCGCGCATCCGAACCTCCGGAACTTCCACGACGATCTTGCCACGCTATGGCGAGACCACCAGAAACCCGCTTGTCTCTATTTCAGAACACCGTCTAGAAGTCATCCCTTCGCTGTTCTTTTGCCCTGGGGAGGTGGGCGCTCTGCCATGATCGACCGAAACCTCGGCCGCTATTCAGACCGCGCCTACGCCCTTCTCCGCTTTGTCTGCGGCGCACTTTTCGCGCTTCATGGGCTCCGAAAATTCGGTTTTCTCGATGGCGAACCCGCGCGTGTCTTCTCCCAACTGTGGTTTGGAGGCGCCATCGAACTTGGCGCCGGCGTGTTGATGGCCGTGGGCCTGTTCGTGCGGCCAGCAGCCTTACTGGCGAGCGGCACGATGGCCGTGGCCTACGTGCAATTTCATTGGAAAGGCCAGTTTGGACAGGCGTTTTGGCCGTTTATCAACAAGGGAGAATTGACCCTGGTCTACTGCCTGGTTTTCCTTTTCATCGCCGCCCACGGAGCCCGGGCCTACAGCTTCGACAAACTTCGCTCGCGTCGATTTGCACTGCGCTGAAGGAGCCGCGAAGCCACGCGCGCAAGGTCTGCGGGCGCCTTCACCGGCTCAAATCGCGAAACCTCCGGTGGCTCTCGGGGCACTTCCAGGAAGGCGACAGGCAGCAGGGGCTTTCCATCGCTGCCCACAAGCGTGCTGGCCTCAGCGGTCACTTGTTCAAGCTGCAGGACATCGAGGCCATCCACTGCTTTTCTCATCACGCGATAAGGCAAACGAATCTCATGTTCCAGAATCGCCCGAAGATCGAACGTGATGTTGTTTGTCGAAATGTGAGGGTGTTCAGCGGGGGTCACCTTCTCCACCAAGACAAGGCGGCCTTCGACTCGGCCAGGCGCTGCACCCGCATCGAGCTCCCCAATTGAATTTCGCCGCGGCGTGAGTTCAACGCTCATGCCAGCACGCACTTGGCGGTGCATTCCAACAACGATGGGGTCCAACGTGGCCCCCAAATTATCGATATTGGCGAAGTAGATTTCACGAACGCCAGAATCGCGAAGCGCTTGGCCAACGCCCGAGGCGACCAGCGCTCGAAAGAAGTCCCCATGCCCCGCCGGCGCCAAGGAAGGACGCCCGTCTGTTTCCGTCACCACCCGAAAGTCTGCCGTCACGCGGGGAAAGGCCTGCTGCTCAAACAACCGGACCTCGTCCAGTGCACCCTTTGCTCTCAGCCACTGAGACAGATCGGCATGCGTCAGGAATGACGTCATCAAGACAAGCGGTGGGGCCTTGCCAAAGCGGCGTCGCAGCGCGCGCACTTCGTCGAGTTTGAAATCCAGAAACGTCTTGCCCGGTAGGACTTCCACGAGGCCCTTCACGCCGCCGCCGAACCGCGTGCCCGCGCCGCCGGCGACCACCAAACTGGCGACCTCACCCGCGGCAAACGCTGCCTCACCGACTGCCGCCAGACGACGGCCCTCGGCGCTATCCGCAGCCGGCAAAGAGGCGACATCCCCCGGAAGAACTGGATGCAATTTGCCGGGCGGAAGCGGGAGCGTTTCGGTCAGTTCACCGCTTTGCAGCTGCTTGACCAACACCGCGAAGGCTTGTTCGTCGTACGAGGCGCTTGTCACGCGACTCAGCTTCTCAACTGCGTTTTGAAATGGCTACCAGAGACAGCTACGACACTACGAATTCGGCGTCGATGATTTCCGGTCGCGGTGGAGGCGGCTGTTCCTCTGTTCCTCCCGCGCAGAACTTCGTCCCGGCCCAGAAACCCAAACCGGCAAGCGCGAAGGGTCCCCAAAGTTTTCGTGTGCCGAAGGCCGCTGCGACGCCGAAACTGCCCAACACAGCTGCACCGGAAACGCCGAAGACGGTGGCCAGCACTTTTTGTCCGAAGGAGAGCGCCGAAAAAGCGTCCGTCCAACGCGTCCAAGACGTTGGGGAACCACCCAGGGCTGCAGAACCGGCGGTTGTCATTCGTGATCCAAGACTTGATGAGTTATCGCGCGGACGTCCAGGATCGTTGCTTACCGAAAACAGCGTGAACGCTTCCAGTTTTCTACAAAGAAACCGATACGTTGCGTACCGGTAGCCAACGATTCCCCGACTTGTCAACGATTCCAACCCAAGCAAGCTGGGCTGGGTCGAGACTTTCGGTGAGCACGATGCGGTCATCGCCGAGAACGCCGGTAGCAGCTCTTGTCCGACCCGCGATGGCATTGACTTGGAGGCTTGCTCCATCCTGGATGATGAAGACGCCCAAAGGAAATTCGAGCGGCTTGACGCGGTGAAGATGAGCCAGGTCGATGTCGGCCAGGCAGCGGATGACTTCCTCGCGCGAAATTCTCGGAGCGCTATAGGCCAACGCCAGAATTTCTCCGTACGGGAGTTGGCGGGCGGGCTCCGCAGCCATCGGCGCGGTGGGCACCGCATCGAACGCCGGTGCGGGTACGTGCGCCGGATGCGCTTTGGGCCAAAATCGCGCTGCAAGAAGCGCGACCCCACCCGTCACGGTGGCCGCGACAGGATGCTCGCTAAACAAGACACCCAGGCCGACCGTTCCCGCCATCACTGAGGCCTGAGGCACCACGCCTAAGTTCCCGAAATGACGCCCAAAGCCAGCGAGCTGGCGCAGGAATCCATGCTGCGGCGGAGGTGTCGACGTGCCGGTCTGGTGGAGCATGACGGTGGGTTATCTGCACTCAGGTTGCGCGCGTTGTCTCTTCACCAGCCATAGCTTAGTTGACTAAGTCCTATGCGATGACTACTCTGCTCCCATGGCTCGCCGACAATCCGCACTGGTCAATGTGCACGAAGCCAAAACGCACCTGTCACGCCTGCTCGCCCGTGTGGAGCGGGGTGAAGAAATCGTCATCGGCAGAGGTGGCAAGCCTTGCGCCCGACTGAGTCCTATCGAGACACAAGCCCCCCGTCAGCCCGGGTTGCTCAAGGGACGCGTCGGCCGAGAGTTTTTTGAGCCGCTTCCCAAGAACGAACTTGTGGCTTGGGAGAAATAGGCTTGGCGGACTACCTGCTCGACACCCACGCCGTTCTTTATTGGCTCTTTGATGACGCGCGCCTTTCGAGTCGTGCGCGGAGTCTTATCGCCAACCGAAAGAATCGGCTGTTTGTGTCGGCAGCATCGGCCTGGGAAATCGCCACCAAGCACCGGCTGGGCAAACTGCCCGACGCCAAGGAACTGGTTCGTGACATGCCCGGCTGGTTCGAGCGGGCTGGCTTTGTTGAACTTCCCATCTCCGTCGAGCACGCCCAACATGCCGGCCTTTGGCCTCAGCAACATCGAGACCCTTTCGACAGGATGATCGCGGCGCAGTCAGACCTCGAAGGCCTGGCGGCTGTTTCCAATGACGAAGCGCTTGGCGAGTTCCCGATTGAGCAAGTTTGGTAGTTAGTCCCAATGCTTGTGGCGGAACCACAGCCACTGCACCAGGGGCACGGTCACCATCGCCACGCACATCGCCACAAAGAACGGCGGACGCGACAACACTTCGAAATTTTGACCAAAGAATCCGGCAATGAACGACAGCGGCAGGAAAATCGCCGCGAACAGTGTGAGCTGCTTGGTGATTTCGTTCGTGCGGTTGGCGAGCACCGAGACCTGCGCTTCGAGTGCGCTGGTGACCTGCTCGCGCGCATCTTCGAGCTGTTCATGCACACGCACCAGGTGGTCGTAGACGTCCCGAAAATAAATCGCGTGCTTGGTCTGCACATGTCGGACGCCCTCTCGGCTCAAAATCGCCAAGACATCGCGCTGGGGTGCAAGGAGCCGGCGCACCGACGACAGCATTCGTTTCAACCCGAAGACACGCCCGCTTTTTTCCTGGGAGGGCCCTCCTTCAAAAATCGCATCCCAGAGGTTGTCGGCGTCGTCTGAAAGCTTGTCCAAAAGCGGAAAGTGATCGCTCACCACAGCGTCGGCCACTTGGTAGGCAACAAAGTCTGCACCCCGGCTCAACGTCATCGCGCAATCCAAGCCCACGTGCGCCCATTCTGCATCCAGCGGTAGCACACCGACATCGTGCACGGTGAGCAGCCAATCGGTTCCCAGATAGAAATGAAGTTCATACGGCTCGAGCGACGCGTCTTCGGCCGCTTCTGCTTTCCGATGTCCGTGCAGAACGAAGAACAGGTGGTTGGGGTAGTCTTCCAACTTAGGACGCTGGTCGAAGTGCAGCGCATCTTCGACGGCCAAAGGGTGCAGCCCCAGCCGGTTTCCCAAGCGCGCCATGACGGCTTCGTCTTGCGCCTCGACGTCTATCCACTTGAAGCCAGGCTCGGCGAGCAGCGCTTCGCCCCCTTCTTTGGGCCCGCTCGGGGTGGCCACCCAAACACGCAGGCGCATTAGGGCTTGGGCTCGCCGAGCTCACGCGCTCGTCGCGTGGCCGCTTCGACCGCATTGATGAGGGTCGTTCGAAGCCCCCCCGCTTCCAGCGTGTGAAGGCCAGCAATGGCGGTGCCCCCGGGGCTCGTCACCTGGTCTTTGAGACGACCGGGATGTTCACCCGTTTCGAGCAACATGTGCGCGGCACCCAGCAAAGTTTGCGCGGCAAGTTCGAGCGCCACCGCTCTGGAGAGTCCCACTTTCACGCCGGCATCCGCCAACGCTTCGATGATGAGAAAAATGTACGCAGGCCCGCTGCCCGAAAGACCCGTCACTGCGTCGAGGTGCACTTCGTCGACTTCAACGACGCGTCCGACCGCTTCAAACAGCTCACGCCCCATGGCCATGTCCGCTGCGGTGGCATGGGGCCCAGGCGCCAAACCTGTGGCACTTCGCCCGACTTGGGCCGCCGTATTCGGCATCGCGCGCAGAACGTGCGTGCCCGTTCGAAGCCCATTCTCAATCGTTGCCGTCGAAATCCCTGCCGCGACCGAAACCACCAGCGCCGCCGAAGGCACGTGGCCTGACAACTCCTTGAGCACCCCCGCCATCACCTGGGGCTTCACGGCCAGCACGACAACATCGGCCTGCTGGACGCACGCCAGATTGGTGGGCGAGAGCCGAATGCCGTGCCGCGCGCACAGCTCGGCAAGATGGTCTTGGCGGCGCGCAGACGCAGAAATGTCTTCCGGGCGGACCTTGCCCGACTGAAGGAGACCGCGGATAAGGGCTTGGGCCATGTTGCCCGCCCCAACGAAGGCAAATCGCTTTCCTGAAAGCATGAGGGGCGCCAGTGTAGCGACATTTCTTGTGGAGGCACGTCTGTGCGTCGAAGTTCTCTGCGCACCCAGCTTGTAGCGGCAGTCGTTCTCCCGGGGCTCCTGGCCTTCGCGGGGGTTGGCTGGGGCAGTTGGGTGCTGGCCCGCCGCGCTTTAGAGAACCAGTTGGGGGAAACCCTGGCCAGACAAGCTTCGCTTGCAGCAACAGGGGTTTACGCGGCCCAAATCGCCACCGTGCAGCCGGGTGATGAGACCTCCCAGACGCGTTCCTACCGAACGCTTTTGAGAACACTCAACGCGTCCCGGCAGGCCTCTGGGGCACGGCGCATCTTCGTGACCGACCTGGAAGCGCGATGTCGCGCCGACACCGAAAAAAGCCTTCCGGTCGGCACACTCGCTCCGGAACTCTCTCGCGACCGGCAAGAAGTCATGCGCGCACAGCAAGGCGAATCCACGGCCAGCCAAGTCCTTTTCACCGGCGCCGATGGCCGTCTGTACAAGACCGGCTATGCGCCGGTGCGGGATTCCCAGGGCCAGGTGGTCGGCCTCTTGGCGTTGGAGGGCAGCGCCACCTTCTTTGAGCCCCTTCGCCAGTTCGCGCGTGCTTACGTTGCGCTCACGGCCATCACGCTTCTTCTCTTGGCTCTCGCAGCCTGGAACATCGCTTCGCGGCTCTCACGACCCATTCGCTCGCTCGCGGAGTCTGCCCTCCGCATCGGCCAAGGGGACTTGAAGACACCGGTGACGGCGACCGGAAGCGCCGAGGTCAGCGTGCTCGGGCGTGAGCTCGAATCGATGCGTGAAGCGTTGCGGGCGCGAGACCGGCAACTTCAAATGATGCTCGCTGGAATTGCGCACGAAGTGCGAAACCCCATGGGTGGCATGGCGTTGTGGGCGGGCCTCCTGCGCGAAACATTGGCGGCCTATCCACCCGCGCAGACCGCCTCGAGCGAACACCTGCGCCACATTCAGTCGGAACTTGGCAATCTGCGCCGGGTCGTCGAGGACTTTCTTGCGTTCGCGCGCGAACAGCCGCCGCAGAGGGCCCCTGTGTCGGCGCTGGAACTCGCAGCGTCGGCGCAAACAGCACTTGTCGCCGACGTGAAGGCTCGAACGTTGCGCGTTGACCTGGACGTGGAACCCCAGACGATTTTCGTCGACGAAACCTGGGTGCGCGGCGCACTCATCAACCTGCTTCGCAACGCACTCCAAGCCTCACCCGATGCTGGCGTGGTCACCGTTCGCGGCAAGATTCTCGAAAACCAGTACGTGTTCGATATCGAGAACGGTGGACCGGAAATTTCTTCTGAGAACCTCACGCGCGTCATGGAGCCGTTTTTCACCACCAAGGAAAAGGGCACCGGCCTCGGCTTGCCTTTGGCACGCAAAGTCGCCCGGGCGCATGGGGGTGATGTGCGGCTCACAAGCCAGCCGGGCAAAACAGTCGCGCGGCTTTCCGTTGCCGTTTGATCGTAGGATTCGAGCGCCCATGACGCGTTTACTCATCGTCGATGACCAACCTGCTCTGCGTGAAGGCATGGCGGCCTCGTTTGTGGGTGCCGCGTGGGAGGTGGCCACGGCAGACTCTGGAAAAGTCGCGCTGGCAGAGTTTCGCAAGAAGCCTGCCGACCTTGTTGTCACAGACCTCAAAATGGACGGCATGGATGGCATCGCGCTCACCCGCGAGCTGCGCGCCCTCGATCCTGAAGTCGCCGTGCTCATTGTCACCGCACACGGCACCATCGAGGCTGCAGTCGCCGCCATCCGGGAAGGGGCTTTTGACTTTGTACTCAAGCCGTTTTCGCCCGAAGTCTTGCGCAGCAAAGTGACGCAGGGCTTGGCGCTTCGACACACGCGCCAAGAACTGGAACGACAGACGGGACGCATCGACGCGCTGGAAGCCAGCGCGGCCAAAACACTTGTGGGCGAAAGCGAGCCCATTCGCGCTTTGCGCGCACGCATTCAAAAGGCGGCGACGAGCGAGGCGACTGTTCTGCTGTTGGGTGAGAGCGGCACCGGGAAAGAACTCGCTGCACGCGAGCTGCACGCGCTTTCCCCGCGCAGCAAGGGCCCGTTTGTCGCCGTCCATTGCGCCGCGCTTGCGGAAACACTGCTGGAAAGCGAGTTGTTCGGCCACGAACGGGGTGCATTTACGGGCGCCATCAAGCGAAAGCTGGGGCGCTTTGAACTCGCCACCGGCGGCACACTTTTCTTCGACGAAATTGGCGAAGTGCCTTTGTCGGTGCAGACAAAGCTTTTGCGTGTGCTCCAGGAGCGCGACATCACACGCGTGGGTGGCGAAGCGGCAGTTCAGGTCGACGTTCGTGTCGTGGCAGCCACCCACCGCGACCTGCCGGCTGAAGTGAAAGCCGGGCGCTTTCGCGAAGACTTGTTCTATCGCCTTCATGTCGTCCCCCTTCACCTGCCGCCGCTTCGCGAGCGGCCTGATGACATCCCACTCTTGGCGCAGCACTTCATCGCCAAGCACGCCAGGCGGATGGGCCGTCCGGTGAAACGTCTCGATGCTTCAGCCTCGGAAGGCCTTCTTCGCTACGCCTGGCCAGGCAACGTGAGAGAACTGGAAAACGCCATCGAACAGGCCTTGGTGTTTTGCGAAAGCGACACGCTGCTCGCGAGTGACTTGCCTGCGTTTCTGACCCCGCAAAGCGCTTTGGGACCCAAAGGCGAGTTGCCTGTTCCGCGGGGGGAACTCCCCTTGCCGGCTCTGCTCGACGCTTTGGAAAAGCAACTCATCGAAGAGGCCCTCGCTCGTGCCAAGGGGGTGAAGACAGAAGCGGCCCGACTCTTGGGCGTGAAAACCTCGGCGCTGTATTACAAGCTGGAAAAGTACGGCTTGATTCCGAAAGGAACCCAGAGCCCCTCAGAAAACTGAGGGGAGGCTTCGGCTAACCCCCTCACGTCACGCCTGTAGCCCTGGCATTGGGCTTGCTACGTTGGGACGTAGACAATGAACGCACTGCCTCTGCTCGTCCTGTGTGTGCTGACGGCGTCACCGACGCTCGCGCCTATCGACCAGGCCCGGCAGCAATTGGCGGCGTCGAGGGTGAGTCTCGCAAAAATCGCGCAAGCAAGAGCCACTCACGAGACAGCATTGCGCGCGTTGGAACCCCAAATCGTCGCCCTGAAGGCCAAGCGGCAAACGCCTTGGGTGGCGCGCGAGTTGGACGGATTGCTGCGCCGCTCTCAACAGCTCTCCGATGCCGTGGGCGTCGCAGCGCGCGAAGAGTCCGCATCGCGCGAGCACGTCGCGTTGGCCACGGCCCGCCTCGTTCGCGAACTCGATGCCGAAATCGTCGCCACAGAATCACACATTCGGGCTTTGTCGGTTGGGGCCGAAAGGCAAGACGCTCAACAACGATGGAACGCGCTTCGTGCCGAACGCCAAACGTTGCAGCCGTTGAAACAGCAGGCGGTGTCGCCGCTCGGTGCCCCACCCGCGCCCGAGGATTCAAAAGCTTGGACGGCCCGTGCCGAAGCATTGCGCGACACATTCGACAAAGTGCAAGTCCAGCTCGCGCAGGTTGGCACACGCGTGGCGACAGCGCGACGTGAGCGCGACCTCGAGCGACGTCTTGTGGAACTCGGCGAAGACGAAGCGCTGCTCGACGAACAAGACCGACGGCTTCGCCTGTTGGGCGGGGTGACACCTTCCGGAAGCCTCACATTCTCCACGGCGGGCGGACCTGCCGGAGCAGAAACACAAGATGACGCGGCTGGGGGAACTGCCCAAGTCGTCCTGGATGCCCGGCCGCAGATTGGTCATCTTGGCCGCTCCGCTTCGCCCGACGGTTCCTTAGAGGCACTGCTTGTTGAGGAAAACCGCCTCGCCACTTTGGCCGCGACCTTGAAGCGCGACGCCGAAGCCGCCGAACGCCGTGCCCACGAAGCGCCTTGAATCCACACCGATTTGACGCGCTCCACGCTTCATTGAGAGGGTACGGTCACGCGACGTCCAAGGGGCGGCGGGCACGAAAAGTCCTCGCGTCACCTGAAGTTCTGCCCACAATGTCGCGCCGGCGGACTGTGCTTCGAAAAACCCTTGCTTGCGCACTTGTCCTGATTGCACACCCCACGCCAGCGGCGGACTGGCGTGGCAGCGCACGCATTGGACTCTCGGGCGGCGCAGATACCAACCCCGCGCGCGACTACCGCACTGCGGCTTCCACAGACGGCTTCTTTCTCGAAGGACGCGGCAACGGCGAGGGCCGCCTCGAAATGGGCAGCACCGCGCTCAGCGGACGGTATGACCTCGCCGGGCGCGTTTTCACCCAGCAATTTCCCCAGAGCCTTTTTGCTCAAGGTGTTGGGCTAGATGTCGCGCATTCACCTTTGCCCTGGCTTTCGGTATTGGCCGAAGGTCGCTTCAAGATGCGCCGCGGCGCCGCGCGCGACTACACCGACGGCAGCGCAGGCGTGGGCGTTGGGTTCCTTCCTTCGCAAGCCTGGGACATCAGCCTCAGCGCCAACGCCCACCGCTTTTTGTACTGGCCTTCGTTTCGCTACAGCTTCGGCGCGCCCGAGGTGTCGCTCCAGGCACGCTGGCGGTTTCTCCCGAAGCACCAACTGTACGCGGCGTCAGACCTGGGCTTTCGCACGTACAGCGGGCCGGCACGCGATGCGTCGTTCGTGGACACGGCCTTGCAACGCCGCGACATCGCCACGTCTACGGCGCTGGGCTATCGCTTTCGCGGCCCAGTGGCGCTCGGCCTGGAGTACCGTTTTTCACTGCTCGCCTCCAACAGCGTCGGCGAATCCATGCAACGCCACCGGATATTCGCGTCGGTGGGTGTGGCGTTGCCTTGGGAGCTTTTTCTTCTCGGCCAGGCGAGCATCCAATTCACCCGATTCCCCGACGGCGTCTTTCTGTCCCCGGAAGTCTTCTTGATTGATGACGACGAATCCCTCAACAGCGCGACCCTCAAAGTGGCGCGCCCGCTGACGCGTTGGCTCGACATCGAAATGCGCTATGCCTTGGTCCAAGGCGCACTGCCAACGAGCGGACTGGCCTACCTTCGGCACAGTCTCGCTCTTGGCCTGCAGTTTCGAATTCAGTAGGCGCCAGCCGCGCGCAAGGCAGTCTACTGGGCGGGGAACACGACGTTGGCCACCGGCGTCGCAGGGGCGCCAATGTTGGCAACGCGAACACCTGCATCCGTAATGGCGTAGACGAAGTCATCGGCGAAGACGCTTCGACGCACGTACGGTGACCAGCGCCAGCTCCAGGCACCCCCGCTGGAGGGATAATGGCTCCTCACGTCGACCGCGCCCCTGGGTGTGAACCCCAGCGATGTGCTGACCCCAATCAGCCGAAGCTCGCTCGTCCAGTTGCCCCAAGGGGCGATGTTCGAGAAGCCCTCGTAATCAGAGAGCGGAATGGCCAAAAGTCCGCGCGCCGCGAAGTAGGTGAAGGCTTTGTGGTCCCATCCGGCCTCTGAAAATCCAAAGGCCGTCCCTAACGGGTGCGTGAAGCTTTGCACTGGGTTGGCCAAGTCCGACACATTGAACAATGACAGCTGCAGACGGCGCTCCGACCAGTTGCCATTTTCGGGTTGATACACGCCCATCGCGAGCAGGTGGTCGTTTCCAATCGGATGCAGATACGTCGAAAAGCCCGGCACCTTGAGCTCGCCCACGACTTTCGGTGCCTTCGGGTCGGACAAGTCGAGCGTAAACAACGGGTCTACCTGAAGGAACGTCACCAAGAAACCCCGGTCGCCCAAGAAGCGCGCCGCGAACAGCCGCTCACCCTGCGCCAAGTCAGGCGTCACGCCCACTTGCTCCAGACGACTCCCGCGTCGCCTGAAGACCGTCACGCGATTGGAAGTGTCCGGCGGCGTCCACACCATGTCACCAGGGCTGCTGCGCCATTCGGTGAGCGTCGTGGCGACACGAAGGTGCCCTGCATGTTCATCCAAAGCGAATTGATTCAGCGGTGTGCCTTCGACGACGCCAGAAGCCAAGTATTGGGAGTCGTCGGCCGTAGAGATGTCGAACTGGTGAATGTAGGAGTAGTCCTTTTGGCCCGACCGCCACCAGCCCCAATAGTGAGGCGCGGCGACATACAGCGACGTCGTCGAGGCGTAGACCACACCGGCAGCACCGAGAATGGTGGTGCTCCTGAAACTTGCCGCGTCGTCGTTGAGCGGAAGCGTCGCCAGGCTCACGAGTCCCAGCGGCACCGGCGCATCGGTGAGCTGAAAGTCTTCACACCGGTGGGCGATGGGCGAGCGGGCCCCATTGGGCAACTCGCGCCATCCTGTACGCAACCACTCCGCCAGTGTGCGCGTACGAATGAGACGTTCGTTTTCGGCTTTGAGCTGTTCACGCACGATGGGCATCGAGTCCGCTCCCGGCACCCACCACTGCATCTCCTCAGGCCACTGCAAAGCGTCAGACAGAACCAGCCTCAGAGAGCCCCCCACGTTGCGAGCGGCGTTGTAGGTGCCTGGCAAGAAGTGTTCTGCCACCTTCACCGGCGCCGAGAGCGACGTGACGTCGTAGAGCGTCACCTTCGTGACATTCGCAAATGGCCTGGGAAACGCAGCGATTCTGTCCCCCAGAAACGGCGCAGTGAGTCCGGTGGGGTGCGAAATCACGGCCAAGCGGTTGCCCTCAAGCAGCAACGCACTGCCATAACCATCGACCGAAATTGTCGCCTGTCGCGCCGTGTCTTGTGCGGGCCAGCTTCGCAGCAGATGCACCCGTTGACCCGAAAGCACAAACAGCCGCGTGCCGTCGTTCTTCACGAAATCGGCTTCATCAACGCCCGAAACCTGGTTGTTGGTTTGGGTGTAGTCCTGGGGCGCGGCTGCATTCGCCACATCGCCGCCGGCAGCGAACGGAATGCTCTCGCGCCCGCCCAGCACGGAGATACCGCCATAGAAGGGTGAATCCAGCTGCGCGCGCATTTCGCGAACGGCGGCGTCCTCGATGCGCTGTTCCAACTCTGCGCAGTTGGCGGCCTTGCGCAACGACACGTTGCGCTGAACATCCATCGGACCATTGAAGTCGAACCCACCGCATCCGGTGGTTGCGGCAAGTAGCGTTGCGAGTCCCCAAGCGTGGCGTGGCATGAGCCTCTCCTTTTTTCGCGAGTTCCCTCTTCTGTGCGAGCCCTGTGCCAATGTGTCGCGCTCGCAATTGCGAGGACTTGCACGTTGGTGTCTCAGATTTCTGAAATCGGAACACCATGGATTCGTGGTACTTCGAGAGCCGTCATGACACGAATCGCCCTGCTCCAAAAAGCGCGCGCGTTGGTGGTCAAGGTGGGCACGGGCGTGCTCACAGGGTCGGGCGGAACGCTCGATGACGGCGTTTTCGAAAGCATTGCTCACGACTGTGCGAAACTCGCGGCCGAGGGCCGTTCGGTCAGTTTGGTGTCTTCAGGCGCCATCGGCTTGGGCTGGCGGCGGCTCGGCTATCCCCAAAAGCCGAAAACAATGGACGCGCTCCAAGCCAGTGCGGCGGCCGGCCAAGGACTTCTGATTCAACGCTGGAGCGATGCGCTGGCACCGCATGGCCGCGTTGCAGCCCAGGTGTTGCTGACACACGCCGACCTGGCCGACCGAAAGCGTTTTTTGAACGCACGCCGCGCGCTCGCCGAACTGACCGCGCGTGGCGCGATTCCTGTCATCAACGAAAACGACACCGTGTCGGTCGATGAAATCGCATTCGGCGACAACGACGCGCTCTCGGCCCAAGTGGCGAACCTGGTCAGTGCAGACCTTCTGGTCATGCTGTCGGTGGCACCTGCGCTTTTGGACGGCGAAAAGCGGGTGGCCGAAGTCGCCCCTGACGATGCATCGGCTGAGAAACTTGTTCGCTCCGACAAAAGCGCAGGCGGCACCGGCGGGATGATGACCAAAGTGAAAGCCGCCCGTACTGCCGCTGCGCGTGGAACCGCAGCAATGATTGCGGCGGGCAAGGAGAAAGGCGTGCTGCTTCGCCTCATGGCCGGCGAAGACATCGGGACGTTGTTCTGGCCCTCTGCGGAACGCTTGGCGAGCCGGGCCCACTGGATTGCCCACACGCTTCGCCCACGCGGCGTGCTTCATTTGGACGCCGGCGCCGTCGAGGCGGTTCGCCAAAGTCGGCGAAGCCTGCTGCCCTCGGGAATCCGCGACATCACAGGCAGTTTTCGCCAGGGCGACGCCGTGGACCTCGCGACGCCCGATGGCCAGGTGTTCGCGCGGGGGCTCGTGGTGTACGACGCGGCCGAACTCAAAGCGATTCGTGGCAAGCGTACGGCTGAAATCGAGGCGGTGCTGGGTTACCACTTGGGCGACGAGGTTGTGCACAAAGACGACCTCGTTCTCTTGGACTCGGTGAAGGAGACGACATGAGCGCCTCGGGTGCTCTCAGTGACTTGCTGGACCGCGCGCGAGTGGCAGCACGCAGCGCTGCGAATGCTTCTCGCGAGCAGCGCGATGCTGCATTGGAAGCCATTGCCGCAGCGCTTTTGGCCAGCGGCAAAGAGATTCTCGACGCCAATGCACAAGACCTGTCGGCGGCCCGCGCCAAGGGCCTTTCGCCCGCGATGCTCGACCGCTTGGCCCTCGATGAAAAACGCATTGCGCAGATGGCGGCTCAAGTTCGCGACGTCATCGCGCTGCCTGACCCGCTGGCACAAACACGCGACATGGGTGTGCGACCCAATGGCATTCGCATTTCCCGGCGCCGGATTCCGTTGGGGGTTTTGGCCGTTGTTTACGAAGCGCGGCCGAACGTCACGGTTGAAACCGCGGCCCTGGCGCTCAAGAGCGGAAACGCGCTGGTGCTTCGCGGCGGCAGCGAAGCGCAGCTCAGCAATCGTGCCTTGGCCGAGGTCGTGAGACGTGGCCTCGCCAAGGCGGGCCTCAACCCCGACGCCGTGCAAATGGTGACCGACCTCTCGCGTGAGCGTGTGGCCGAACTTCTGACCGCCTCGGGGAAAGTCGACTTGGCGATTCCACGCGGCGGCGCTCAGCTCATGGCGTTCGTCGATGAAGTCGCGCGCGTCCCTGTGCTGCGTCATGGCGCAGGAATCTGCCACTTGTTCTTGGACGCTTCCGCGAAGCCAGAAATGGCCGCCGAACTTGCTTTCAATTCAAAAGTTCAGCGTCCGGGTGTCTGCAACGCGATAGAAACGCTGCTGGTTCACAAAGACCTGCTTCAGCGCGACACGTTCGTCAAAACTGCGCAGCGGCTCGTGGAAGCGGGTGTGGAACTTCGCGTCGACCCAGACGCTGCGAAGGTGCTCACCGCCTCTGGACTCGCCCATCAAGCCGCCACGCCCAAAGACTTCGACACAGAATTTCTGGCGTTGGTTCTCGCCGTGCGCACCGTGCGCTCGCTCGACGAAGCGCTCGAGCACATCGCCCAGCACGGCACAAACCACACGGCGTCGATTTGCACCGAAGACGCCGCAGCCGCGGATCGCTTTCTTCGCGAAGTCGACGCCTCGTGCGTGCTGTGGAACGCCTCCACCCGCTTTAACGATGGGGGCGAATTAGGCCTCGGTGCAGAAATGGGCATTTCGACGTCGAAGATGCACGCCTTTGGGCCCATGGGTTTGGTGGAGCTGACAGCGGAGAAGTTTGTCGTACACGGCAGCGGTCAAACCCGCCGTTGAGTCCGACGCACGAGCCTGCTAGCGCTGGTGGGATGACCAAACCGGGTGGCCATGGCGCCGCGATGCAGGTGGTCTTCGACCGCGGCGAAACAGCGTTGCTCTTGAGCTGCATGGATTTGCGGCTGCTGGATGAAATCGTTCGAGAACTCGATAAACGGGGACTCACCAACCGCTATGACCATGTGATTTTGGCGGGCGCCTCCCTGGGTGCGGTGACCCCCCGTTTCCCGCATTGGGGGCGGATGTTTTACGAACATCTGGCGCTCGCCAAGACGCTTCACGGCGTCACGCGTGTCATTATTTTGGACCACCGCGACTGCGGGGCCTACGAACAATTACTCCATCTCCAACTGGCCAAAGACAAAGACCGCGAAGCCCAAGTTCATCTGGCACATCAACAGAAGCTTCGTCGAAAAATTCACGCGCTCGACCCCACGCTTCAAGTCGACTGCTGGCTCATGGACTTGGCCGGCACGATTCATGATGCGAGCGCCGAGCCCGACCTCTGGCTGCCGGGCATCAGCGAACGTCGGCGCACAACACGCAAGGCTCGGCAAGTACGTCGTTCCCCACTGGCCGCACGCAGCAAGCGACGCACAGGCCGCGCGAGGCCTCGCCGATGATTGACTACGACGCACACAGCTGGCGTGAGCATCTTTTGGATTGGCGCGGTTCGATGCTGCCCCAAATTGGCTATCGCATCGGCGCCGTTGTCCTTTGGGCGGCGTGCGTCGTCTGGGCCTTCAAGAGCGGCCACCTCGTTGCCGTCCCCACGACGATTCACGTGTTGATTGGCTTTGCTTTGGGCCTGCTTCTCGTTTTTCGCACGAACGCTTCGTACGACCGATTTTGGGAAGGGCGCCGCCTGTGGGGCGGCATGGTGAACGAAACCCGCAACCTCGCACGCCAGTCCCAGCAGTGGATTGCACCGACCCAACCCGACCTTCATCGACAGCTTCTCCAATGGCTTTCGGCTTTTGCCTACGCGTCGATGCACGCTTTGCGCGGCACGTCCGGATTGGGGCCGGTGGCCGCCGGCCTGGATGCGTCGGTGCTGGGGCAAGTGACCTCGGCCGCGCACGCACCGTCTGCAGTCGCTGCGAAGCTGAGTGGGATTTTGGCCCAGGCTCGAAGACAGGATGCCTTTTCTGACGTTGCCCAAGTGGCGATGGACCAAAACATTCAACTGCTCGTCGACTACATCGGCGGCTGCGAACGGATTCACAAGACGCCTCTGCCCTTTGCCTACGTCGTCCACTTGCGCCGCGCCTTGATTCTCTATTGCTTCAGTTTGCCCTTCGCGCTTGTCCGGGAGTTCGGTTGGCTGACGATTCCTGAGGTGTTGGGCGTCGCCTACGTGTTCTTCGGCATCGAAGAAATCGGCGTTCAAATCGAGGACCCTTTCGGCGTCGATGACAACGACCTTCCGCTGGAGCAGATTTGCGAGAACATCTCTCGCGGTATTCAGGTGTTTGCGTAACCCCTTGAAGGGGACACGAACGCGTGGTTGATACCGGGCTCGAAGTCGCGCAGAACGCCACAGGGGGCGGACCGAAGAAGTATGAACAAAGTGTGTTTCATTGTTGCCCTCACGAGCTTCGCCGCCATGGCTACGGAAACCAGCCACCAGCTCGACGCGTCGCTCTACGACACGCGCGATTCGCGCGTGCGAATCTCGCAATTTCGCGGAAAACCAGTGGTCCTTATCTACGAAGACCGCGGCTCGGTGGAGCTCAATCGCGAGTTCAAAAACGCGCTTCGTCACAACGGTGAGCTGCCGGGCGCGTCCAATGACGTCGCCATCATTGCGGTCGCGAATGTTTCAGCCTTCAACTTTTTCCCGGTGCGTGGATTCGCGCTCAACAGCGTGAGGCACGTCGAGGAGAAGGCGAAACATCCCATTCTGTGTGATTGGGAAGAGGCCTTGGCTCGCCCCCCTTGGAACTTGCCCAAAGCTTCGTCCACGGTTGTCGTACTCAATCCGGCGGGTGAAGTCGTCTTTCAACAGTCTGGGAAGATGACCCCAGAGCAGCGGGAAGCAGCGTTTGCGACGCTGCGAAAGCATCTTCCCCCCTCGGATGGCGACGCCGCGAGCAAACGCGAGCATCCGTGAAGGTCGCCGTCACAGGTGGAACAGGCTTCGTCGGGCGTCCGCTTGTCTCCGCCTTGCAGGCTCAAGGGCACGAGGTTTGCCTTCTCACACGCCACCCCGAACGCGTTTCAGCACCAATGTCGGCTCGACACTTTGACGCCCTGGCCCAAAATCCCAATGGCCTGCTGGATGGAATCGACGCGGTCGTCCATCTCTCTGGCGAACCGGTCATCGGGCGTTTCACTTCAGGGCATCGGGCGCGCGTTCTCGAAAGCCGCGTGAATGGAACCCGTGCCATTGCGGCGGCGGCGGTGGCGAGCCAAAGCGTTCGCACCCTCGTCAGTGCGTCGGGCGTGGGGTACTACGGCGCGCGCGGAGCGGAATGGCTTTCCGAGACCGCGGCCCCCGGAAATGACTTCCTCGCCCAGGTTTGCGTCGCCTGGGAAGGCGCATCAGAGACCGCTGAACGCGCTGGGATTCGAACAGTTCGTTTGAGAATCGGTGCTGCGCTGCATCCGGACGGCGGCAAACTTCGCGCCATCCTCCCTGTCTTTCGTCTGGGGCTTGGAGGACCGCTCGGTTCCGGCGAGCAGTACGTGAGTTGGATTCATCGCGACGACTTTGTGGCGCTTGTGCTTCACGCTCTCCAGCAGTCTCATGTTCATGGCGCCTACAACGCCGTTGCCCCCGCGCCACTCACCGACCGAGACTTCGCCCGTACGCTTGGCCACGTGCTTCGTCGACCCACTTTCCTCAAAGTTCCAAGCCTGGCGCTACGACTCGCGCTGGGTGAATTGGCCGATGTCGTCCTCGCTGGCCAACGCTGTTCGGCTGAAAAAGTCATGCAATCTGGATTCGTTCACCGTTATGCGGCGTTGGACACTGCGCTGCGCGCGTTCACGCTCTAGGAGTTTTATGCACGACGACAGCTACTACCACTCGCGAGACCTCGCGCGTTTTGGCGAAATGACGAAGAACGCGCCGGAACTCGGGAAGAAGTTTTTTGATTGGTACAACGCCGTCTTCGCCGATGGCGCGCTGACCGCTCGCGAGAAGTCGCTCATTGCGCTTGCTGTGGCGCACGCTGTGCAGTGCCCCTACTGCATCGATGCTTACAGCGCAGATGCGCTCCAAAAAGGCTCTGACCTCGACCAAATGACTGAAGCCGTGCACGTCGCGGCGGCAATTCGTGGCGGCGCCTCGCTGGTGCATGGGGTTCAGATGCGCAACCACGCCAAAAAGATTGGAATGTGACGACGCAAGCTTCACAGAGCCTGCGCTATCGCCGGGTACCACTCGCCGAGGCCTCCGCGCAGCGGGCAGTGCTCGACGGGCTGCCTCTTCACTCCGACTTCGCCGGCACCTTGTCGCGCGTGGGTTTGCCAACGCTTCGCGCTCAAGCCGTCGAAGTGCTTCAGGTCAACGTCGGCAAACTCTGCAATCAAGCCTGCCGCCACTGCCATGTGGATGCAGGACCCGACCGGCGCGAAGCAATGTCGCGCGAAACTTTTGAGGCCTGCCTGGCCGCGCTGCGAAGCTCATCGATTCGAACCGTCGACATCACCGGCGGCGCACCGGAAATGAATCCTGATTTTCGGTGGTTCGTGGAGTCCGTACGAGCGCTTGGGTGCCATGTCATTGACCGCTGCAACTTGACGATTCTCGAGGCCAACGGGTTTCGCGACCTGCCGGAATTTTTCGCGAAGAACCAAGTGGAGTTGGTGTGTTCGCTGCCGCACTGCCGTGCGCCGTCGACGGACACCCAGCGCGGCGACGGCGTTTACGCGCAGTCCATCGCCGCGTTGAAACGTCTCAATGCACTGGGCTACGGCGCCGGTGACCCTGGCCTTCGGCTTGTCTTGGTCACCAACCCCGTGGGCGCTTTCTTGCCGGCTAGACAAGCCTCACTGGAAGCGGAATGGAAGCGTGAACTCTTGAGGCTTCACGGCATTCGCTTTGATGCGCTCTACTGCATCACCAACATGCCGATTAGCCGCTACCTCGAGTGGCTGATGGCGTCGGGAAATTTCGAAGCGTACATGGAGACGCTTGTCCAGGCCTTCAACCCCGCCACGGTCGCTGGCGTCATGTGCCGGACGATGATTTCGGTCGGCTGGGATGGCTCATTGTTCGACTGCGATTTCAACCAAATGCTCGAACTGCCGACGGCGCCCAACACACCGCGCCATATTCGCGATTTCAGTCTGCCGGCACTGGCGCAGCGCGACATTGTTGTTGGGCGTCACTGCTACGGCTGCACGGCTGGGGCCGGAAGCAGCTGTGGCGGAAGCACCACCTAACGCGACATGGCTTTCCTAAGTGCATCGAAGCGCGTGTTCACAATATCGCCGAAGAGCTTTTTCAGTTGAGCTGACGTTTGACTTGGCGCTCCCGCCGTCACGAAAAAGCCGGCCACCGGCTCAAAACTGTTCAGCAAAGAGGCCGCCTCGAGTGAACGAACAAAATCGTCTCGCTGTGCCCTGGGTAACATTTTGTAAAAGGATAGAAACGCCAAGGCGCCGTCGGTGTAACCGCCGTCAACGAACCCCCCCGCCAACAACGCAGTTCGGAACTCCGTTTGGGCCTCGGCAAACCGTTGAAGCTGTTTTGAAAAGTGCGTCTCCAGGACTTTTCCGTGCTCCAGCGAAAAAGCCCACACCCCGAACTGCACGTCGCGAACCTCTCCGTCGACCTCTTCGAAGACAACGCGCTCGAGCTCAGCGTAGTGCAGCTCGTGGAGCAACTTGAAGACGAGGGCTTCTTCAGAAGAGGCCGAGACCTCGTCTCGCGCGAGCAACACATAGCTGAGCCCGTCTAACGTTCGCATCGTGCGGGCTCGTGCTTTGGCGTCCCCACTGACGCTTCGCACAAGCCACGGCGCATGTGTGACTCTTAAGCGAACACCACGCCGCAGCCAGTGACGCCGAAGGTGCGTGACAGCCCTGCGCCAAGCACTGTCCAATTTCGCGCGTTCCTCTGGCGTGAGTGTCCTGAGAAGCTCCAGATGTTGGGCGACAACCTCCTGAGGCACTTTTTCGTCACGGGGACGCAGTGCCTCCTTGAAAAGCGCGTTCGGAATGAGGGGCCGCCGCCTTGCGGGGGGCTGCCTTGGAACCCACTCCTCAAGAACTGCGTTCGTTCGGCTAAGGCCCAACCGACTGGCGCCGACTGCAAGGGGCACAGCAATGAAAAGGCCTACTCCCACCCACAGCGCGGGCGGCACTCCGGGCACAAATGCAGCATGCAGCGCGACCCAGTTCAACGCGACATCGCCACCGAAAATCCCTGCAATTGCACCTGTCGTGGCGCTCAATGCGCCACGCGCCCGCGGTTTGGCCGCCCTTTCG
>JBJXGM010000009.1:0-40517 GCA_046155985.1 Myxococcaceae bacterium
CATGCCCAAGCGCACGAATGGCGAGAGGCACAAATTGCACGAGCAGGTTCGACAAAGTCCCGGCTGCGGCCTGTGCCACGTGGGCGACGTCTTCATGCGACAAAGGTTCGCTGCCTTCTTGAACAGCGGCGTTGGTGATGCAGCTGACGCCCATGACCGGCACGCCTTGGTGCGCAGCGACAAGCACTTCGGGCACCGTGCTCATCCCCACGGCGTCTGCCCCAAGTATCCGAAGCATCCTGACTTCTGCGGGGGTTTCGTACGTCGGCCCAGAAAGCTGGGCGTACACCCCTTTGGCCAGCACAACGTCAACGCGTTTTGCGGCCTCGTCGGCCGCCTTGGCCAACGCCGCATCATAGACACGGGACACGTCCGGAAAACGTGGACCCAGGCGCGTGTCATTGGGCCCCATCAAAGGATGACTTCCCGAAAGGTTCAGATGGTCGGTGATGCGCATCAGTGTTCCAGGCTTCAGGTCTTGCCGAACGCCACCGGAAGCGTTGGTCACGACGAGCGCCGAAATTCCCCACCGGCACAATACACGCGCTGGGTAAGCCACTTCGGCGGGCGAGTGCCCTTCGTACAAATGTGCGCGGCCAGAAAGCGCCACAACGGGTACGCCCCCCAAGGTGCCGGTCACGAGTCGCCCGGCGTGTCCTGGCACGGACACGGACGGAAAATGAGGAATCGCTGTGTAGGGAATGGCCCGGGCGTTCTCAAAGCGATCGACAAAGCCGCCAAGGCCGCTGCCCAAGATGAACCCCAGCTTTGGCCGCGCACCCAACGTCTGCGCCGCCAGCGCCGCTAACGTCTCCGTGAGTTGGTCGAAAAGCGGGGGCTTCATGTGATGCGCTCCAACACCATCGGTAGGCCAGCAGGTTGGACTTCACCCACCGTACAAGCCGCCAAGAGCCGGGCCTTGGCTTCGTCTGCTTTGGGCACGCTGGCGGCGTGAATTTCGACCAGCGTCTCACCTGCTTTCACCGGCTCGCCCACTTTCTTCTGAAAGACAAAACCCACCGCGGGGTCGATGCGGCTCTCCAGCGTCGCCCGACCGGCGCCCAACGCCACGGCCGCATGGCCCACCGCTTCGGTGTCCCAGCGCATGACAAAACCGCTTCGGTCGGCTTCCAGATTTATCCGCAAGGGCGCCTGGGGCAAGGCATCGCGTTCCAGCGCACCCACGTCTCCTCCCTGAGCGGCGACGATGTCGAGCCACTTCGCGTAGGCAGACCCGTTTTTCATCGCGTTGTCGAGCATGACACGGGCCGCTTCTTCGCTTTGCGCGACCCCGCCCAACTGCAACATTTCTGCACCCAAAGACCGGGTGATGGCCTGGACGTCGGATGGCCCGCGACCGCGAAGCACTTCCATCGACTCACGCACCTCAAGGGCATTGCCTACGGCCCGCCCCAAAGGTTGGTCCATCTGCGTCAACAAGGCCACGGTTTTCCGGCCCATCGCGTTGCCGAGCCCAATCATCGTCTTGGCCAAAAGCCGCGCTTGCTCAATCGATTTGAGAAAAGCGCCAGAGCCCACTTTGACATCGAGCACCAGGGCGTCGATGCCCTCCGCAAGCTTCTTGCTCATGATGGACGATGCAATCAGTGGCAAACAGTCGACGGTCGCGGTGACATCACGCAGCGCATAGAGTTTGCGGTCTGCGGGCACCAGCTCCGCGGTCTGCCCGATCAGACACGCACCGACTTCACGGACCAAGCGCCGGTACTCCGACAAGGGCAAGTCCACCTGAAAGCCAGGAATGCTCTGAAGCTTGTCGAGCGTGCCGCCGGTGTGCCCGAGGCCCCGGCCCGACACCATGGGCACCCGTACGCCGCACGCTGCGACCCATGGCGCGAGAGGAAGTGACACCTTGTCGCCCACACCGCCGGTCGAATGTTTGTCGACTTTGGTGCCCGGAATGTCCGACAGGTCAACAACGGTTCCAGAACGCATCATCGCGTTCATCCACGTGCGAAGCTCTGCGTCGTTGAGCCCTCGAAAGTAAATGGCCATGCACATTGCGGCCATTTGGTAGTCGGTGACTTCACCCCGCGTGTAGCCCGAAATGAGCGCGTCGATGTGCTCTGTACTGAGCACTCCCCCATTCCGCTTGGCCAAAATCCATTCGTAGGCGCGCACGGTGCGCTCGCTTAGCAGAGATTTCGCAGGGTTTGCGATGCTCTTACTTCAGCGCACATTCGGCGCAACGGCGTCTCTTGAACGCGTCTGCTAGCGTGAACCCTGTTCGGTTGGGCGGTGCATGACGTCTCAGGTTCAAAAGTCCGAGATGCCTGGGCTGGTCACCGCAGCCGCCGTCGGTCTGCCAACACTCCTGATGGTTTGGTTCCTGCCACTGGGCCTCCGCACCCGTGCATTTGGACTCCCCTGGGCGAAACAGCCTCCGACGCCGGAGCTCCTCGGCCTCATGGTGCTGGTCCTTTTCGCGGTGCTGGCGGGGCTCTTCATGACGCGCGGCCTCCTGTCGCGACATGATGTTCTGACCCCCACGCGACGCAGGGTTCTCACCTTGTCGTACGCGCTTCTCACCCTGCAGGCCGTTGCCGAACTCTGGATGCCGTTTTTCAACGCAGGGGTTTGGGCGGTGCTTGCACCGTTTCTTTGGGCGGGCCGCTTTGCGTCCGTCCCCGCGGTCGCGTTCTTGGCGTCCTCGTACGCGTCCCTCTACCGAGCCGTCGAGGAACGCTTGACGAACGAGCGCCAACTGTCCGCGCGCCTCTACCAGCAAAGCACCACCGACGCTTTGACTGGCCTTCCGAATCGAGTGGCCTTTCACGAGCTGCTCGACGCAGCCCTCGTTTCTGCAAGAAGGACTGGAACCGCCGTGGCGGTTTTCTTCATCGACCTCGACCGCTTCAAGCTGGTGAACGATTCCTTGGGCCACGAGGTCGGCGACGCCTTGCTCGCAGAAATGGCGCGCCGCATGCGCGAATGCTTGCGTGATGGCGACGCGGTGTGCCGAATGGGCGGAGATGAATTTCTCGCTTTCGCTTCCGAACTCTCGGCAGATGGCATTGAGGCGCCTCGATTGACCTCGCGCTTGGTGGAGGAACTGTCTCGGCCGGTCTTGGTCAGTGGCCGGGAAATCGTGTGTACCGCCAGCATCGGCGTGAGCGTCTTTCCCCAGGATGCACAGACCTTCGAAGCGCTGATTCGACACGCCGATGAAGCGATGTACGCGGCAAAGGACCGCGGCCGAAACCTGTTCACCCGTTTCAAACCCGAAATGGGCCGCATGACGAATACACGGCTGGAGCTTGAGCTCGAACTGCGTCAGGCGCTGCGTGGCCAAGAACTCAAGCTGCAGTACCAACCGCAAGTCGAATCCGAAACGGGAAAGGTCGTTGCCGTCGAGGCCCTGGTGCGCTGGGAAAGCCCCCGGCGCGGGAGGCTGGGCCCAAAGGACTTCATTGCGGTCGCAGAAGACAGCGCGCTGATTGTTGAAATCGACAGGTGGGTGCTCCACACCGCGTGCACTCAGCTTCGCCGGTGGCGCGATGCAGGCCACCCGGCGCTGCGCGTTTCGGTCAACCTGTCCGCACGCAATTTCCACCGCGGCGACGTGGTCGCGACCGTCTACGAAGCCCTGACGGTTTCGGGCTTGCCCGGCTCCGCGCTTGACTTGGAGATCACCGAAAGCACCCTCATGCGCGAAGGCGACAGCACCCTGTCCGCCCTGCGCGCGCTCAAAGCGCTGGGTTGCACCGTTGCGCTCGATGACTTCGGTACTGGTTATTCCGCGCTGGGTTACTTGAATCGCTTCCCGGTCGACAGTCTCAAAATCGACCGCGCGCTGATCTCCGACGTTCGCATCAGCCCGGGCGCCTCTGCCGTCACCAGCGCCATCGTTGCCATTGGCCGGATGATGAATTTATTGGTTGTTGCCGAAGGCGTCGAAACAGAGGCCCAGCTCGCTTTCCTCAAGTCCTTGGGTTGTCCCTTGATTCAAGGGTTCGTGTTCAGTGAACCGGTCGACGCCGACAAGGTGCCCGAGCTGCTCGGACAAGCGCTGACCACGCGCCCCCCGGTGCGCGCGCTTCGCCAAGTGTCCTAGCTGGCCCTTTCAGTTCTGACGCCGGCCTGGACGCGCCCAAACTCACGTTGCTAAGTGTCCCGGCCCATGTCGCCTTTGCCTCGCTGGCTGTCCGCCGCTGCTGCCCTGAGCCTTTGCCTCGTTTCGGCTTGTCGGCGCGAGGCCGCAAGCCAGGCGCCAGCAACGACCTTGGTCGTGGGTCTCGTCACCGACACCGCCGGGCGTGGGGATCAGTCGTTCAACGATTCCGCCCTGCGCGGCTTGGAACAATGGGCCGCCGGAAATGCGACTTCTGTCGAGAAATCCGTTCCGCCCGAATGGAAAACGGAAGACATTGTGGTTCGACCGTTGGGCGTTCGCCCCCGGGTGTTGCTGAGCAAAGCGCCCGAGGACTACGAACCCAATTTGCAGCTCCTGGCGGACCAAGGCGCATCACTCGTCGTCGCCACGGGCTTTCTTCTGGAAAACGCCGTCGAAGCCGTCGCGAAACGAAACCCTGGCACACGTTTTCTCCTCATCGACAGCGCGCTGCTCGATGGGCAAGGCAACGCGTTTACGCTCCCGAATGTGCGCGCCATCACGTTTCGAGAGGAGGAAGGCAGTTTCTTGGCGGGTGCGCTTGCCGCTTGGGTTTCTCGGAGCGGAAAAGTGGGGTTCATCGGTGGCATGGACATCGCGCTGATTCGGCGCTTTGAGGCTGGGTTTCGTGCAGGGGTGGCGCACGCGCGTCCGGGCGCAGAGCGTCAGCTGGTGGCGAACTACACTGGAAGTTTTGACAACGCCGCCGCGGGCAAACAACTCGCTCAGGACATGTTGGCCCGGGGCATCGACGTCCTGTTTCACGCTGCCGGGGCGGACGGGCTGGGTGTGATTCAGGCGGTGAAGGAAGCCAGGGCGCAAGGGAGCGGTGCGTTTGTGATTGGCGTGGATTCGGACCAGGCGCACCTCGCGCCTGACGCGGTGTTGAGTTCCATGGTCAAGCGGATCGACTGGGTCGTCTACCAAGCTGTTCAGAGCCTCGCCGAGAACCGCTTCGCAAGTGGAACTGTGGGTTTGGGACTCAAAGAACGCGCCGTGGGACTTGCGCCGATTCGCGTTTCCTTTCCTGAAAAGGCGAATGTGGTGACCCGGCTTTCCGAGCTCGAAACCGCCATCGTCAACGGGAAGCTCGTCATTCCCGCTGTTCCCCTTCGCCGGCCATCGGGTGTCCCCTGATTGGCTTGTCCCAAGCGACAAAACGCTTCGGCACGCTGACGGCGGTCAACGGTGTCAGCCTGAGCATCCAGCCGGGCGAGCGCGTGGCGATTGTGGGCGAAAACGGCGCCGGGAAATCCACCGTCGCGCGCTTGCTCGCAGGCGAGTTGGCGCTGGATGAGGGACAACTGCTGTGGAATGGGCAGGCCACCCGCTGGCGCTCACCCCGCGAGGCGTTGGCGCACGGGGTCGGCCTTGTCCATCAACACTTTGCGCTGGTTCCCGCGTTCACGGTTGCCGAAAGCGTGGCGCTGGGTGCCGAACCCAAGCGGGGGATTCAGTTTGACGTTCGCGCGGCTGCGGAGGCCGTCTCGCGGGTCTCCACCCAGAACGGATTCGGCCTCAAGCCCGGCGACAAAGTCGCTTCGCTCGGCTTGGGCGCGCGACAGAAGGTCGAAATCGTCAAAGCACTCGTCCGCGGTGCACGCATTCTGATTTTAGATGAACCGACCGCTGCGCTGACGCCAGACGAGGCGGACGCGCTCATCACGACCACCGAACGTCTCGCGGGACAAGGCATTGGAATCGTTTTTATCGGTCATAAGCTTCGCGAAGTGTTTCACGTGTCGGAGCGCATCGTCGTCATGCGGAGAGGCGCCAAAGTGGCTGAGTTCATCACCGCAAACACGTCGCCCGATGAGGTGGCGCAGCAGATGATGGGTGAAGCACATCCATTGGCGCATCCAGTATCCGCTTCAGCGACGCAAGCCACCCCGGGCGAAACCACGGTGCTGGGGCTCCAGGGTATCCACGCCGCGGGCGACGAAGGTGAAGAGGCCTTGCGTGGGCTGTCGCTTCACGTCTCCGCTGGCGAAATCGTTGGCATCGCAGGCGTCGACGGCAATGGCCAACGTGAACTCGCCGAGGTGGTCACAGGGCTGCGGCGGTACACCCGTGGCGCCATGCACCTTCTCGGGCGCGAGCTCACGCGCGCGACTGCCAGAAGTATTCGAGACGCGGGCGTCGGGCATGTTCCTGAGGACCGCTTGGTGCGCGCTGGCATTGCGGAACTCTCGGTCGCCGAAAATCTGGCATTGGGTCAACACACCCGTGCACCGTTTGCCAAGGGCATCTGGATTAACGCGGTCGGCCGCCAGCAACGCGCGACATCGCTCATCGAAGCATTCGACGTTCGTCCGCCATCACCGGACGCGCGGTTCGGCGCCTTGTCGGGCGGCAATCAGCAGAAAGTTGTTCTCGCCCGAGAGCTCAGTCAGAACCCGAAGCTGCTGGTCGCCGTGCAACCCACGCGAGGCCTCGACTTTGCAGCGACGCAGGCCGTTCACACACGCCTCCTGGAGGCAGCGCGACAGGGCAGCGCGGTGCTGCTGATTTCGCTCGACCTCGACGAAGTCATGGCGATGTCTCACCGCATTTATGCCATCGCGCACGGCGCCATCTCCGGCGAGTGGCGAGGCCCTCGTTTCGACGCACGACAGATTGGACGTGCGATGTTGGGCGTCAACCCCGAGATGTCCCATGCCTAGCCCTCTCAAACGCGCGGCGTCCGCGGTCCTTGGTGCCCTGGCGATGGGATGGCTCTTGCTCGCTCTTGTCGAAGGCAGCCCCGCTCATGCGCTCGAGGCGTACAAGGAGATGCTCTGGGGCGGCATCGGTGATTTCCCCCGCTACTTCGAGGGTGCCCCGGCATCCGTCTGGCTTCGCCCTTGGGGTGAAAGCGCCGTGAAAGCCACCCTGCTCACGCTCACAGGACTTTCTGTCGCGGTCGGGCTTCGAGCAGGGCTGTTCAACGTCGGCGCACAGGGACAGTTGCTCTGGGGCGCGCTGGGCGCCGCGTGGGTCGGGGCGCTCGGCCCCTGGGCCTCTGTGCTGCACATCGCCCTCGCACTCTCCACGGCAGCACTGGCAGGCGGGTTGTGGGCTTCGGTGGCAGCGACGCTTCGAGAGTGGCGTGGCGTGCACGAAGTCATCAGCACCATTTTGCTGAATTGGGTCGCGTTGAGTCTCATCGAAAACTGGCTTGTCCCCGGCCCCTTGCGCGCAGGCGGCGCCAGCGGGGCGTCTATCGCCGGCACTGCCGAAATCGTCGCCTCGGCGCAATTGCCGCGGCTCTTGGGAGAAACTTCGCGTCTCCACGCCGGCTTCCCGCTGGCCGTCGCTTTGTGTGTTGGCGTTTGGATTTGGTTGTCGCGCTCGACACACGGATGGGAGACGAAGGCCGTTGGCCTCAACCTCTTGGCTGCAGAAACGGCGGGAATTGCCACCCGTGCGCGGCGCGTGCAGGCGATGTTCGTCTCCGGCGCCTTGGCAGGCCTGGCCGGCGCCGTCTGGGTGCTGGGCACCGAGGGGAAGTACCCCGCCCACCTGGGGGCACCGTACGGGTTTGATGGCATCGCGATGGCACTGATTGGGCAACTCCATCCGCTGGGGGTGTTCCTCGCGTCGGTGTTGTTTGGCGTTCTGCGAGCGGGTGGCGCACGCATGCAACTTGTGGGCGTTCATCCGAGCTACCCCGAATTGTTGCAGGCCTTTGCCCTTATCGGGGTGGCCGCACTCGCGGCGCCTCGCATGCTCAAGTTTCGCCGCAAACGAAAAGACTCTTCTTCCCAGGTGCCGCGTGTTGCTCAGTCTTGAAACTTTGCTTCACGCCACACTGGACTACGCGCCCGCGGTGGTGTTCGCGGCGATGGGCGGCGTTGTCTCCGAGCGCGCGGGGGTCATCGCGCTAGGCCTGGAAGGCATGATGCGCGTGGGCGCGTTTGCCGCCGCTGTCGCAGCGCTCGTGATGCCCACACCGCTCGCCGTGTGCGTGGGCGCGTTGATGGGTGTCGCGTTTTCATCCATTCATGGCGCATTGGCCGTCACGCTGCGCGCCGATGGCGCGGTGTCTGGACTCGCGCTGAACCTCATCGCGCTTGCCGCAGGCACCTACCTGCTCGAGGCGTATTTCCTGCCGCAAGGAACGCCCTCGATTGCTCAGCTCTCACGATGGACATTGCCGGGACTTGCTGCGACGCCGGTCCTTCGTGCGCTCTCTCGCCACACGGGTCTGACGTACGCCGCCGCGCTCTTGCCTGCCCTTCTCGCTTTCTTCCTGCATCGAACCGTCTTGGGCTTACGACTTCGCGCGGTCGGTGAGTCGACCCATGCAGCGAGCAGCGCAGGCCTTTCCGTCACAGGCTTGCGATGGGGAGCCGTTCTGTTGAGTGGTGCGCTGGCAGGCTTGGGCGGTGCAACGCTTTCCACCACCACGCTCGATCGCTTTGAGCCGCACATGCCTTCGGGCCTCGGCTTCGTGGCCCTGGCCTCCGTCGTGTTCGGCCGGTGGTCGCCCTGGGGCGCAGCCGGCGCGGCGGTGTTGTTTGCCGCCGCTTCAGCGCTTCGCGTGACCCTGGGCAACGCCGCACCGCACCTGTTCACCTGGATTCCCGGGGGGGTATTGCTGGCGCTGCCGTACGTTTTGACCCTGCTGCTCTTGGCCACGCGCTCGCGCGGAACCGGGGTTCCCGCGGCATTGGGCAGACCGTGAATCACTCCGGATTGCAAGTCGGCGCGTCCCGTCCTTCTGAAACGACGGGCTGAACCGAAAAACAAAAACGGCGGAGCCTTGTGAGCCCCGCCGTCACGAACTTTTCAGACTCTTTGGCCGCTAAATGCGGAACGACACACCGGCCAGCGTATCCAGACCGAAGTTAACGAAGGCACCACCGCCAGCAATGTTGATGCTTGGGCCGAACCGCAACCGAAGCGTCAGCGAGATGCTGTCGTTGATGAAGTACTCAAGACCACCACCCAACAAGATGGGAATCGAAACGTAGAAGGGGTTGGTGATGTTGATCAGCAGGGGCAAGTCCGCACCAGCGTGTACGGCGAAGGCCGAGGTGATGGGGAATGCCAAAGTGAACTTGATTGGCGCAATGATGCCGAAGTTCGTGCCGAACCCGTAAAACTGTGTGTAGAGCCCAGGTTCAATCTCCAGGCCCATTTTCATCTGCGACGTGCTGGAAAGCAGCCAGCGCACGACGGCTTGAGCACGAATCCCAGGCCCAAATCCGCCGAAGCCGAATCCGCCGAACCCACCAAAGCCGCCGAATCCGCCGAATCCGCCGCCCTCAGACCCATAGATGAATCCGAACTTGCCACCCAGGTCCATCGTGTCGTTCATGCCGTGCACGAACGAACCGAAGATGCCTGGGTAACCGGCCTGAACGTGAATGAAGTTCCGATCGGAGCCAACCGTCTGGGCCGACACCAAAGACCAACCTTGGCTTCGGTAGCCACCTGACGACGACGTCTCAGAAGACGTGTCAGACGATGTGCCCACCGTGACCGTGGCGCTCGACGAAGTGTCCGATGATGAGTCGGACGTGGTGTTCATGTCCGAGTCTTGCGCCATGGCGGCGCTAGCGCTCAGAAGGACCGCTGCAAACACTGACGACATGAAACGCATGTGTTCCCCTCCGGGATGCACGGCAAGGTGTCCCGTGCGCAAACGACTTCCTAGCGCTGTTCGAGCGTTTCGTCTCCTACTGAGTTTGACGAACGTGCTTTTCGCGTTCCGATGCGATGTCAAGAAAGTCTTGCACGAGTTCATCCAATCCACTCTCCGCACGCCGCCTGGCCTCGCTCACGGTTTCAGAGGCAGCCACCCCTTCACGCAGCTCGAAGTAAAATTTGACCTTCGGTTCGGTCCCAGACGGCCGGACGATGACGCGTGTCCCCTCGCCGAGCGCGAACACCAACATGTTGGTGGGAGGCAGCCGTTCGCCCGTCTGGTAATCGATGAATTCGGTGACCCGGCGCGTCCCCACAGCCTCGGGCGGAGAGCCCCGAAGTGCGTTCATCCACGCGGCAATATGCTGGGCCCCGGAAACGCCAGCGTGTGTGACGTTGTGCTGACGACCCACGCTGAGCCCAAACTCCCGCTGAAGCCTTTCGAGTCGGCCCAGGAGCGTTTCCCCTGTCGCACGGCAGACAGCGGCCAGCTCGGCCGCAAGCAAGGCTGCGCTCAACCCGTCTTTGTCGCGAACAACGCTTCCCACGCAGTAGCCCAATGCCTCTTCGTAGCCAAAAAGGAAGTGTGCACCTGCGTCGCGTTCACGCGCGATGGCCTGGTTGGCAATCCACTTGAAGCCCGTGAGGGTCTCTTCGTATTCGGCGTTGAGCGCGTGCGCGATGCTGCGCAGTTGCGTGGACGAAACGACGGTGGTGATGACCAAAGGCTTCTTCGCGGATACTCTGCGCGCCGTGAGCAAGTAGTGCCCCAGCAAGACACCCAGCTCATTTCCGGAGAGCATTCGAAGCGCGCCTGCGCCATCACGCGCCATGACGGCCAGGCGGTCAGCGTCGGGGTCGTTCGCCAGCACGACGTCGGCCTTTAGGGATTCTGCAAGGCCACGTGCCAAGTCCAGCGCGCCCGGCTCCTCTGGGTTCGGAAAGCGCACCGTGGGGAACGCCCCATCGGGCTGATGCTGGTCTGCCACACAAGCCAGGCGGGAGTATCCCGCGCGCCGGAGCGCAGTCTCCGCCCAATGTCCACCCACACCGTGGAGCGCCGTGTAGACCAGCGAAAGGGTGGCGTCGCCTTGAGGCACAAGACGAAGCCCGTCGATGGCATCCAAGTACTGCTGTCCAAGGTTCGAACGAATGGCGCGGTAACGCCCTTTCGCCTCCGCCTCGGCACGCGCCAACAGTGGCACATCGCGTGCTGGACCGACGCGCTCGATTTCTCCGCTGATACCCAGCTCATGAGGCGGCACAATCTGCGCGCCGTTGCCCCAATACACCTTGTACCCGTTGTACTCGGGCGGGTTATGACTCGCGGTCACCATCACCCCCGCCGCCGCGTCGAGTTGCGTCACAGCGAACGCACAGACGGGCGTCGGGACGACCCCATCGAACACGTGCGCCAAAATCCCATGCGCAGCGAGAACACCTGCTGCGTCTTGCGCAAACACGTCACTCCACCGGCGGGCGTCGCGTCCAACGACGACACCCCGACGCGCTGCATCCGGCACATGCGCCAGCAGGTAGCGCGCCAGGCCTGCCGTCACCCGCCGCACGACGGCACGGTTCATCCGGTTGGGGCCCGCGCCCAACACGCCGCGAAGGCCAGCCGTTCCAAACGTCAACGATGCGCCAAACCTTTCGCGCAGCTCACCCTTCGCGTCGCGCGCCAAGAGCCCTTGCAGCTCGCTCACCGTTTCCGGGTCAGGGTCGTCTGCCAGCCACGTCTCCGCGCGGCGCCGCAGCTCGTCATCGTCAAGAGTCAAATTGAACTCCAACGGCGGCCTGCATCCACAGACCGTCGTACGTAAAACTTGGGCCAGCGCCCGCGCTGGAAGCCCCCCAAATCGGTGCCAACGCCGCCAGCTCGGGATGCAGCCGCAAATGGTCCGACAGACGCCAACTGAGCCCCAAGGAACCTCCTAGAAATAGAACATGTCCGGCAGAAGGACCGTTCGCCAAAGCCCCAAACAAAACCGCATCGACCGCGCGAACGCCAAGAACGAGCTCCGTTCCTGGCAACACTTCAAAACCGAGCAAGAGGGGAAGTTGCGAAATGAACGCTCCCCCTGGCCCGGCTGTGCCGAACACCGCCAAGCCGCCAATCGTGGGCAGCAGCGAGAGATGAACGAAAGCGGAACGCGGCGAACTCAAGAGCAGCTTGACGCCAAACTCAGCCCCCGTTGACCCGATGCGGCCACCGACATCCACCCTGTCCGCCACGCCGTAGCGCAGGGCAAAATCACTCCGCGGTGCTGCACGAAAATCGTCGGGGCTGGGCAGAGGCACTGAAAAAGCAGCACCCACCTCGAGTGACGCCTCGGCGTTATCCACCCCGAGGGTCTTGGCGCGCTGAAGCGACGACGCCGACGCACAGCCCAACGCGCAGGCGCTCAGCGTGACCCCAAGAAGACTCCGCCAAAAACCAAAGCCCATGTTCGAAAGGACCCTAACACCGGACTAATAGTCGCCGCGGATCGATTCACCCGCGACGAGCGCCGGCGCACTCGACGTACCCACGCGATGCGCCCCCGCACGAACCATTGCCCAGGCCTGCTCCGCCGTACGAATGCCTCCCGAAGCCTTCACACGGACATGGGCCGCAAGCACGCGCCGGAGCAATCGGATGTCTTGTTCAGTCGCCCCGCCACCCTGGAAACCCGTGCTCGTCTTCACGAAGGCCGCGCCAGCGAGCTCGGCAACGACCGCGGCCTGCACTTTTTCTGCGTCCGACCACAACGAGGTTTCGATGATGACTTTGACGGACAGCGGCGTTGCGCTCGTCACTTGAATGAGTTCGTCCAGGGCCCGGTCGAAAGCGCTCTCGCGAATCGCCCCGAGGTCGGCCACCACGTCGAGCTCGCGCGCGCCTTCTTCGTACGCAGCGCGGGCTTCAAAAACCTTCACCCGTGGCAACGTTGCCCCTTGGGGGAACCCGACAACGGCAATCGGCAAAGTCTTCGACCCCTCGAGCCGACGCGCCACGCGACCGATGTGCCTGGAATGGACGCAGGCGCCGGCGCACCCCGACCTCTTGGCCTCGTCTGCGAGTGTGTCGATGTCAACGGTTGTGGCGTCGACCCGAAGCAGCGTGTGGTCGAGGTACGCGGCCAGCCCTGCGTCTGTGCCTGCAGCTGCCGCCGGGGAAAAAAACACCTGGCTCGGTGGCGATGGCGGAGCACCCCGCAACCTCGCACGCGTGCGCTCGGCCAGCTCTAGGGCCCATTCCAAACTCATCCAGCATTCCTTGTCTAGAAGGTCGTGGTTAAGACGAGGGGAATTTCGAGGTCCAAGTCGTCGTCGAGCGGCGCTTCGGGGAAAACGAGGCGCTTCGCACGCGACTTGAGGCAATCGCCGAGCTCGGTGCGGTCGACTTCGGGGTTGTCGACCGATGTTCGTTTGACGGTCCCCGACGGACCAATCGTCGCGATAATCCGCACTTTTCCGCCGCGAAATGCCGCATGGGTTTTGACGTATTGGGCAATACAGTTCTCGAATGAGCCGCGCGCGGTTTCCACCACCGCGGCCAGCTCCTCGGGTGAACGGGTAGACACCGCTTCGTCGTCTTCGTCGGGCGCCTCTTCGCGTACGCTGGGACCCACGTCACCCTTTCTCCCCACCAAGCCCTCGAGATTAGAACCCACCCGCTTTTGCGGAGGTCCGGCAGCAGGCTTCTTCGGCGAAACCCGTGGCTCCGTCTTGGCCTCGGCGCGGATGCTTGGCTTCGACGACTCAACGCCCCGCGAATCTGTGCCCCGAACGCCGGATGGCGTTTCTTCCGGGGATGGGGGGGGGCCTTCTTCGCCCAGCAGTTTGTCGCGCAGGCCAGCTTCTGGTGGCCGCTTGGTGTCGGCTTCGGGTGCGGGACTCTCTGAGGGCGCTGCAGCAGGAGCCGCAGGCGCGACCTGCGGCTTCTCGGCCGGGGGCGGCGGAGCGTCGCCCGGCCTCGTCAGCGAATACACAACCCCCAGCACCAGAGAGAGAAGCGCCACGACGATAGCGACGCGCACCGCCACGCTGGGGCCCCGTCGCTTCTTGGGGATGCGTGTTTCATCGTCGAAGGCCGCGCTCGAACGGCGTGCATTGGGCACGGTTTCTTGCGGAATCGCCTCGCGGGCAGCCTTGAGCGGGTTTTCGTCAAAACGTTGGGTCTCTTCTTGCTGGAACTCAACGTCTGTGAAGAGGGCCTGAATCCGCTCTCCCGTGTCCTTTCGCTGCTCGGGTCCCTGAAGCTGTGTGCCTGGGTCGGTGGCTTCGTCTGTCGGCGGCACGCGCTGAACCATCACCGGCGTGGGTGCGCTCGGGGGTGGCCCAAACAAGGGCACCAACTCGGGGACGTCTTCAGCGCGGGCCCAATCCGCGCGCCCAGCCCGCCAAACGTATGTCCGCAATGTGACTTCGCCTTGGCGAATACGGTCCACCAGTCTTGCCACGGCGAACGGTCCGATTTGGGCGCCTCGGACCATCGCAAACCACTGCACGTCAGGGTCAGGCCCTGCTTGGGCCCGGGTGGTTTCGCTTTCCCAATTTTCGTCGTCTGGCTCGGGGTCCTGATGCGGAGCCGGCGCGGGTTCTTTCACCAAGCGCATCAGCTCAGCGTGCGTCACGGACCGGGTCAGCGCTTCGGGTTCCTCGTCTTCGGGAGGCCCCTGAATTTGCATGATGTGCCCGCACACCTTGCAACGGACACGAAGCAGACGCCCAGCCGCCCGCTCATCGGGAATGGTGTACTTGCGGTGACACTTCTCGCAGGAAAAATTCACGGTCGGTAGGGGCCGTGCCCGGCGTGGGCAATCAGATGGTAGGCGGACATCGACTTCAGGACAATTGACATAAACCCAGTGACAACACTATGGAGCCGACCGCTTAGTTTCCTCTTCAAAGAGAGCGGCATGGCAGCGAAGGATCTGGGAGCGAAGTTCATCTGTTTCAAGTGCAGCACGAAGTTCTACGACCTTAAGCGGCCTGAGCCGGTTTGCCCAAAGTGTGGCGCCGATCAACGCGAGAGCCCGGCTTTGCGGCCCCCAAGTGAAACCAAGCGCACCCGGTTGGCGCCGGTTCCCAAGCCGATTGAGCCCGTCATCGAACCCTCGGACACCGAGGCAGAAGACGAGGACGATTTGGACGGCCTCGACGACGATGAAGAAGTCGCGGTCGAGGAAGACTAGCCCGCCACAGCGCTGCCCTTCGCCGATTCGAGTGGTGTCCTTGTCCGAAGTGTTGTTATGAGCCAGGCCTGTGCCCATGGGGCGCCGGAGGCGAACGCTTGCAGGAGAAACTGAAGGGCCTTGTCGAACTTCAAGTCGTCGACATGGAGAGAGTTGCGCTGAAGAAGTCGTCTGAAGCGTTTCCAAAACAAATGGTGGAGTTGGAACGAGAGCTTCAGGCAGCGAAATCACTCGTTGAGGCCGAACGAGGCAAGCTTACCGAACTGGAACGCCAGAAGAAGGCGCTTGACCAGACACTCTCCGACGAGAAGGACAAGGTGAAGAAGTGGGAAGCGCGTCTCGCGGAACAACGCTCGACCCGCGAATACTCTGCGCTTGCGCGAGAAATCGACATCGCCAAAAAAGCCCAAATGAGCATGTCGGAACAGATTGTCGAACTCGGCAAGTCTGCCGTGGTGGCGCGCGAAACGGTCAAGGCGAAGGAACAAGAATTCGCCGCACGACAAGATGGCCTGGTCACGCGAATGACGGAATTGCGCGCCAAAATTGACGAGACGGCTGCCGGGGCGAAAGCCCTCGACGAGAAGCGCGCTGCCATCGCCGCGCGCGCCGACAAGACTTTGCTGAGCCGTTACGACAACGTGCGCAAGAAGAAGAACCCCGCGCTCGTGCCTGTCATTGGTGGAACCTGCCAGGGCTGCAACATGAACGTGCCGCCTCAGCTGTACAACACGTTGGTGTCGACCATGGGCTTAGACCTCTGCCCCTCGTGCCACCGCATGATTTGCGCCGAGAAGGCCTTCCCTCAGCCCGCCGCGTGACGTCGGTTTTGCTGGACGAACGCACGGCAGATTTGCCGCCGGTTCCCTCGGGCGTTTTGCGCGTCTTCACAGATGGTGCCGCGCGAGGGAATCCCGGCCTTGCCGGTGCGGGTGCGGTTGTCGTCAATTCAGAAGGCGACATTCTGGCGCGCGTCGGAAAATTCCTGGGCACACAGACCAACAATTACGCCGAATACACGGCAGCGCTCGTGGGCCTGCGCGAGGCCCGTCGGCTGGGTGCCAAAAGCGTCGAGCTTGTCGCGGACAGCCAGCTCGTGATTCGTCAGCTCGCTGGCCGATACAAAGTGAAAAACGCGGGACTCAAACCACTCCATGCCGAGGCCATCGCGTTGTTGAAGCAGTTTGAAAGCGTCCGCCTGGTGCACGTGCCACGTGAACTCAACCCTGACGCCGACGAAATGAGCAACCGCGCCATCGACGAACGTCTCTGACTAAACGGAGCGCCTTATGCCCATCCTTGCTTTGGCACTCATGCTTCCGCTCCTCGGCACCGCACAGACCGATTTCAGAAGTCACTGGGGAGACTGGAAAGCGGAAATCGACTCTTACCAACTCGTTCAACCGCGTTATGGCGAAGCGCGCAAAGGAACGGCGGTGATGATTTGGGTCACGGAGCCTTTTTCGGTTGAAAAGCACGTCAAGCCGGACCAACCCACCGCGGGAGATGGCAAGACCGCACACGTCCTCAAGCTGAACATGCTGCGTCGTTTCACCACGGGCATCTACGACTACAGCTTGATGCTTTCGGTCTTTTCCCCGCTTGTTTTCGACGAACAACACCAAAGCCCCGGCGATCATCGGCCGCTCAAGGTGACTTTCACCGGACAAGATTGGTGCGGGCATGTGTTTCATCAACTGGACACGCGGGGCGCCACGCTGGAGAGCCAGTGGAACTCGTACTTCGAGTCCGAGGGCGACGGGCGCGAGAAACTGCCGCTCACCGCAGACACGCTTTTGGAAGATGAGTTGTGGTTCCGCCTTCGGGGACTGACCGTTCCGCTGAAACCCGGCAAATACCGCTTTGTCCCGTCTGTCGTTTCCGCTCGCCTCGCGCACACGCCGTTGTCGCCCGGTACGATGCAGCTGAGCGAGGCCAAGCGGGAGTCCATCACTGTGCCGGCAGGAACTTTTGCGACGCGCCGCCACGAACTGGTGTTGTCGTTTCCAGACAGCCGACCCAAACTCAAGCGCCAAATTTGGGTGGAAGAGGCTTATCCGCACCGGATTGTTTCGTGGACAAGTGACGCACTCGGATTCCGGGGAAAAGAGCCCACGCAAGAACGTGGCCAGCTGATGGGGTCGGTCCGCGATACCTATTGGCAACACAACCGCGTTCAAGACGAACCCGCCCGGCGCGCGCTGCGTCTTGCGGACTAGACGCGCATGAGTGCCGCACTTCGGCGACACGCATCCCGCCACACATGCATCGCTGTCGCGTTCGTCCTCGCGAGTGCGCTCATTCACATCATCGTGGCAAGTCCGCCGGGTGCACACGCGCGGTGGAGCCTGGCCTTGGGACTTGTCCTGACGGCCCTCATGCTGGGGGCCTGGGCTCTTGGCCAATCCGCTTCGGCGCGAAGTCACCGCTGGACGCTGTGGGCCGGCGTCGCTGCGCGGCTGGTCGTGGCGCCGGTGGACGTTTCGGCGAATCACGACGTCCAGCGATACCTTTGGGACGGCGCCGTCGTGGGAGCGGGCTTCGACCCCTATCGTCTGCCGCCGGCCTCACCGGAGCTCGCTGAACTTCGGCGTACGTGGCCGACGCCCAACGAGCACGAGACCTACCCCACCCTCTATCCACCTGGCGCCCTGCTTCTGTTTCGAGCGGCAACGCTTCTGGGGCGCGGTTCAGCACCTGCCGTTTGGAAAATTTTCGTCTTGCTTGCCTCTGTCGCCATGCTGTTCGTGACGGCCGCCGCCCTTCGCGCACTCTCGCTCGAACGACACCTGGCGCTCGTGGCCTTGTCGCCACTCTTGCTGCTGGAGACGGCCATCGGTGCGCATGTCGACATCTTCGCGGCGCTGGGCGTCGCGAGCGCACTGTATCTCCTCGCGTCACAGCGAATGTGGATGGTGGGCATCGCGCTCGGCGCAGGTGCCCTGGTGAAGTTTCTTCCCGTCTTCGCATTGCTGCCCATCGCCGTGCACTTCCAAAAGCACCGGGGTGCGCGCGCCGTGGCTGCCGCTGGGGCAGTCGGCGCCTTGGGCTACGGCCTGGCCATGTCGGTGGGCCTGCGCCCGCTGGGAAGCTTGGGTGTCTTTTTTGCGAAGTGGCGATTTGGCTCTCCCGTTTTCGCGGCGCTCGAAAGTGCCTTCGGCGACGTAAACGCACTCAGGCTGGCTCCGCTGCTCGCGCTCGGCGTGCTCGTCTTCGTCGCGTGGCGCGCCCAGCGAGATTGGAAAGCGCCGGCGTTTTTGGCCCTGGCGGCAACACTGTGGTTCAGCCCGGTCGTTTTTCCTTGGTACCTGGTGCCGATGCTTCCTCTGATGGCGGCCGCTCCCTCGGGTTTCGCACTGGGGTGGGTCACGAGCCTCCCCCTCACCCTGGAAGTCTACGACCGCTGGGAAACCACGGGCGTCTGGCAGCCCGGTGCGTGGCCGCTTTGGGCGATTGCCATGTCGTGGGTTTTGGGCGCGGCTTTCGACTTCCGGCTGATAGGGTCATCGCGTGCCGTCCAGCCCCGCTGACGCATCGCTCAACGAAAAGAGTCTCGACGGCGTCGCTGTCATCGTGCCCGCCCTGAACGAAGAAGGCTCGATTTCGCTCGTCGTTTCTCGCCTCAAGAAGTTGGGCGTGAAAGACGTCATCGTCAGCGACAACGGGTCCACCGATGAAACCGTCCGTCTCGCACAAGCTGCTGGCGCAAGCGTTGTTCCCGCGCCGCAAAAAGGGTACGGGGCCGCGTGCCTCGCAGGCATCCACGCCCTCCCCGCCACGGGGCACATCGTGGTGTTTTGCGATGGTGACGGCGCGGACGACTTGTCGCAGCTCCCTGCGCTCATCGCGCCACTCCTCGACGGTCGCGCCGACCTTGTCATTGGAAGCCGGTCCCTCGGAAACGCCGAACCTGGCGCGCTGACCGCGCCACAGCGTGCGGGAAACTTCGTGGCGGCGCTTCTTTTGCGAATACTTTTTGGACAGCGCGTGACCGACCTCGGACCCTTTCGGGCTGTTTCGCGCGCGGCGCTGCTCAAAATCGGCATGCGCGACCCCGCGTTTGGGTGGACCGCAGAGATGCAGACCAAAGCGCTTCGCCTTGGGCTACGCGTCGTCGAAATTCCCGTCAACGCACGCACAAGGCACGCCGGCGAGAGCAAGATTTCGGGCCGCCTTGTCCCCGTGTTTCTCGCGGGATGGGGCATCCTGACCACGATTGTTCGCTACCGCTTCTCGGCGGTTACCGCGAACCAGGAATCCGCATGAACGTGTTCGCGCAATACTTTCATTGGCTGCATCTCCAATGGCCTGCCGGCACCGTCGAAACTTTGCCCGTGTGTGATGCGGAGGGCCGCACCAACATCGATGGCATCACGATTGTCGGCGACCTCACCGGCACACCACTTCTCAAGTTTGCGCTGCAATCAGGTGCCCGCGCAGCGCGGCGCGTGGCCACCGAACTGAGCCTTGAACCTGCGCCCACCGCGTCTGGCGACACTTTGGACCTCGTCATCATTGGCGGTGGCGTTGCCGGCATGAGCGCCGCCATCGAAAGCCTGAAGTTGGGTCTGCGGTTTCGAGTCGTGGAAAGCGCGCATGCGTTCGCCACCATCGCGAGTTTCCCTGCAAAGAAGCCCATTTTCACCTACCCCAGTGACATGCAGCCAGAAGCAACGCTTCAAGCCACTGCAACCGTCAAAGAAGCGCTGCTTTCGGAGTTTCGGTCTCAGACACGCTCGCACGACATTCCCTTCTTCACGGCGATGGCACGAGAGGTCAAACGGTCCGGAAACGACTTCATGGTTTCTCTCGACAACGCCCCACCTTTGCGCACGCGCAAGGTCATTGTGGCCCTGGGCAGAAGCGGCGCGCGACGCCGCCTGAACGTTCCCGGAGAGGAGCTGCCGCACGTCCTGCACCGTCTGATAGACCCCGCCGCCCACAAAGGGCAACACGTGGTGGTTGTCGGCGGTGGCGACAGCGCGGCCGAGGCTGCACTCGCCCTGGCGCAAGCCGGGGCCACGGTGACGCTTGTGCACCGCGGCGCCGAGTTGACGCGTGTGAAGGCCGAAACGCAGCGAGCGCTTCAGCAAGCGGCTGCGCGTGGGGCCATTTCGCTTCGCTTGGCGGCAACGGTCGAAGACATCAGCACGGCCGATGTGGGGCTGCTCACGCGCGGCGAAAAGTCTCGACAGCGCGCGGACCAGGTCTTGGTCTTGGTCGGGCGCGATGCGCCGCTCGACTTCTTCCGGCGCTCGGGCTTGGCGCTTCGTGGCGAATACCGTCCGCTGCAATGGGCGGGGGTGTTGTCTTTCGCCGCTTTCGCGCTGCTGCTTTACACGATGAAGGCCTTTGGCCTTTTCAGCGCAGAGGTTTGGCATCCGTCGGTGCTCGCTCGACTGAAGGTGGCCACTCTTGTGGCGGCGGGCACCGGACAGTCGCTGTGGGCCACCATTTTGGCATCGGCATCCAACGGCATCGGATTTTACATCACGCTGCTCTACAGCCTGGCGGTTGTCGTTTTTGGCATCGACAGAATTCGAAAACGAAAGACCCCCTACGTCTACTGGCAGACGCTCACGCTCATCCTCGTGCAGTGCGTCCTGCTTTTCATTCTCCCCGAAATCCTCTTGCCGTGGCTGGGGCGGCAAGGGGTCTGGGACAACGGCATTTGGCGGAACGTCGCAGACGCGCTCTTCCCACGCGTTTCGTACGATGCCCACGGCCGCGAGTATTGGCGGGCGTATGGCTTCGTCTTGGCATGGCCGCTTTTCGTGTGGAACGTCTTGACGTCAAAGCCCCATTTCGCGTGGCTCGTCATCAGCTGCGTTCAAACGTTTGTGATTATTCCGCTCATCGTCTGGCGTTGGGGGAAAGGCGCCTACTGCGGCTGGATTTGCTCGTGCGGCGCACTTGCCGAAACGCTCGGGGACCGGCACCGCGAGAAAATGCCGCATGGGCCCTTTTGGAATAGGCTTAATCTCATCGGCCAAGTTATCCTCGCCGCCGCTTTGGGGCTGCTGGTGCTGCGCGTCGTGGTGTGGACGACGAACTGGGCGCTCGCCGCCAACCTCTCGCGGACCTTGGTCATTCAAGGTTGGAAACCCATCGTGGACTACGCGCTGGCCGGTGTGTTGGGCACGGGCCTGTACTTTGGCTTTTCGGGACGACTGTGGTGTCGGTTCGCGTGTCCGCTGGCGGCGCTGATGCACGTGTACGCCCGCTTCTCGCGTTTTCGAATTCTCGCTGACGGCAAAAAGTGCATCTCGTGTAACGCCTGCACCACCACTTGCCATCAAGGAATCGATGTCATGGGATTCGCCAGTCGCGGTGCACCGATGGAAGACCCGCAGTGCGTTCGTTGTTCCGCGTGCGTTCAGGTTTGCCCGACGGGCGTCTTGCAGTTTGGCCAGGTGAATCGCCAGGGCCAAGTGCTGCAGGTCGACAGGCTGTCCGCGAACTCAACAGTGTAGCGGCGCTTACCGACGCGAGGCACCTACGGGCGAGGCAACCCTGAATCCGGTCGTCGGCGTGGTGATCGTCGCCGACCCCGGCCTGCCGACCGTTGGGCCGCGCGAACACCATCGGGCGATGAGCCCTCAACGGGATCCTTGGGCGGAGAATCTCCCGGCACGGGGCCAGTCGGTCCCTGCTCAGGGACCCCTGGCCCTTCTGAAGGCGAAGGATGTGATTGACATGTTGCTGCAGCGCCCACGCGCTCGAAGCCGACGGCCAGAGTCAAGGCAGCGATGAACGCCGCGCCAGCGACGCTGAGTTTCCCCATCAAGGTTTTCTGATTCGTCGCATTCAAGTGACGACCGTATTCGATAGCGCCAGCCAGCACGGCCACCTTCGCAGCCGCCAGCGCAAACGCAGTGCCACCGATGAACCATCGCTGCGTGGAAGAACTTGTCTTCCAGCCCGCAGCGATGTTCGTCCAGGCCTTCGCCAAGGTCGCAGAAACCCTACTGGGCGCCGTGCTGGCTGTGGACGTGCCGAGGCTCATGGCCGTGCTTCTCCTGACTGCTGGAATTGTCGCCACTTAAGCCGGCTGGGTTGCGGACCGATCAGCTTTTTTTGCCGCCCGGCACCCGGCCCCCCCTCGGCACGCAAGAAATCTTGTGTTATCGGAGGGTTGCCGGAGCGGCCTGGGTGAACGCTGGCCGCTGCAATCATGGGCGGCGGGAGGAAAGTCCGAGCTCCACAGGGCAAGGGTGCTGGCTAACGGCCAGTCGACGCGAGTCGCAGGAAAGTGCCACAGAAAACAAACCGCCCTTCGCGCAAGCGCGGGGTAAGGGTGAAACGGTGCGGTAAGAGCGCACCGCGATCAGGGTGACTTGATCGGCACGGCAAACCCCACCCGGAGCAAGAGCCAATAGGAGGGCGTTGTCGGGGCTGCCCGTCCCGTGCCCTCGGGTCGCTCGCTGCTGAGGTCTTGGGCAACCAAGGCCCTAGACGAATGTTCGCCGCCTGACGCTTCGGCGTCAGGAACAAAACTCGGCTTACAGGGCCGCTCCGGTTTTTTTGTTCGCGTGACGGTGGGTTGGATGGGCAACGATGTTCGCTAGAAGGGAATCTCCGATGCCGGTTCGTCAGGTGGGATTGGTCTCTGTAGTGTTTGGGTGCATGACGGCAAGGTCACGAGCGCTGCCGAAGAGAACGCTCAGCTTCCGCTCGCGAAAAGACGAACCGGGGACGCGCTCGCCACTTTCTACATTCAGCGGGCTGCCGAAGTGGCCCGCGAAAACCACAGTAGTTTCCTTCTCGAGCTCGCCTACGGGCTGGACCCCCGCGGGTCGCTATCTCGCTATCCACTGACGGCTTCGATGCTTGGTGTCATCGAGACGGAAGAAGAGGCCGCGCACCGAAAAAAGGTTCTGGGCGCTCCGACTCTTCAAGGACGGAGTGACCATCTCCTTCATTTCGTTGTCTCCGCCGCACTCACGGAAATTGTTGGACCCAAGGTCGCCGAAGAACAAGGGATTGAAAAGGAACTGGCGGATTGTCGGCCCGATGGCTCCGGATTCTCCTTCGATGACCTGCTTGCGAATCTGTCGGGAATCCGATTCACAGCATGGTTGATGCAGGACCCACGTGTCCGTTTGAAACAGTTGGCTGAAACATTCGACGCCAGGGCGTTTTTTCCGGACCCGTCTGCTGAGCCCAATGGCTTGTCAAGCGAAGCGTTCGCCAACGCATTCGGGTCAATCTCGGACGAGCGGTTTGTTACGAAGATTCGAGCGCTGAAGGCTACGGTGGATGCGCAACGAGTTCTACATCGCGAATGGTAACGGCATGTTCGGCACACAACTCGCGCTTCCCGGGGTTGAGCCAGATCGGATGGCTTGGGCAGTCCAACGTAAGAACAGCTATGCTCAGCGCTCGATGGTTCGACTGACGATTGATGTTCCAGAGGGTGCGTTGTCCTCTCTGCACAAAGACCCCCAGGGGTTCACACGCGAACTACGCCTGGCGGCAGCGGTGAAATGGTACGAGCTGCGGCTGCTCTCGCAGGGGCGCGCTGCGGAAGTGGCCGGGCTTTCCCGTGCCGAATTCCTCGATGCTCTCGGGCGATTTGGCGTAACGCCGTTCCAATACTCTGCCGACGAGGTGGTTGAGGAAGTCGCGCGTGGCTGAGGGGTTATGGGTCGTCAACTCGTCGCCCACCATCCTGCTCGCGAAGGCCGACCGTTTGGACCTTCTTCCACAGCTCGCGCGTGAAGTCCTTGTCCCTGAGGCCGTCGCGTCTGAAATCTTGAAAGGGCCTCCAACGGACCCAGCGCGGGGCATCATCGAGAAGGGCTGGGGCATTCGTGTTCCCGCGCCGGCAATTCCATCCAGTCTTGTTGAGTGGGGTCTCGGAGCTGGTGAGACCGCCGTGATTGCAACGGGCCTGTCCCGACCTGGGTCCACGTTGATCCTCGACGATGCTGCAGCCCGCGCGTGCGCTCGGGCGTTCGGCTTGCCGATCACGGGTACTCTCGGCGTTGTCCTCCGGGCGAAGCGCGCAGGGAAGATTGAGTCAACACAGCAACGCGTCAGGTCGATACGGTGATCATTCGACGAAATATTTTCGTGGGCAATCGCACGGGCGTTCGAGTGCTTCGCATGCCCATGACATCGTCGACTCCCATGTTGATTTACCAAAACATTTTCCGAAACTCATCGGGGGGAGGCATGTGGTGGAATTTCTTCGACAACGGGGCCACAGACCCGACGTGGATTCGTGTGTTCAACAACACGTTTGTTAACAACCCTGGCGGCGCGGGCGTCGCCGCTCTGAACAACGCGGCTTTCAAGGCGGGAACCCATGGTCTGTTTTGGAACAACATTGTGTACGGTGGTGACGTTTCCGTCCGCATGGACACGACCGACCTCGTGACAAATACGCAGAAAGACCGATTCGATTTCGATCACAACGTCTATTTCGGTTCGAGTGTGTTTGGCGATTTGGCTGGGGCGGGAAGAACCTTTCAAGCCTGGCAAGGGTTGGGTCAGGACCTTGCGGGCGTTGTCGCCGATCCATTGTTTGTGAGTTCCACCGACCTTCGCCTCCGGGCGGACTCGCCGGCGAGGAACGTCGGTCGCGCCGTTTATAACGTGGGCGGCACGAACGGGGCGACTATCCCGGCAGGCGCCTACATCACCGGAAGCGAAAGCATTGGTCCGACGGCTGGCTATACGCCCCCCGTGGCTCGCCCCTCTGCCCCGAGGAACCTGCGCGTTCGCGCCCCTTGAGCGAGACGGGTGACCTTCATTCGAGTGGCCCCACGTGGCGACATGTGCGGCATCATCAGGGGGCAGGACACCGGGTGACTCAGCGATGGTCAATCGATTCCGCCTCAGAAGCCCTCGGCTTACAGGGCCGCTCCGGTTTTTGTTTTTGATTGTGGGCCCTACCCGCCCACGGATCGTCCGCGACATCGAGGCGATGTTATGGACACTCGGCCAAAGCCACGTTGTCAAAAATCTTTGCGTTTGTGCCACGCGATGCACAAGTGCGCACGCTGCTGCACGCCCCGAGTCAGTCGATGAACGAAGGCCCGGAGGTTTAGCCGTGTGCACGCACCTTGCACTGCATCGCAGTGAAAGGTGGAATCATGCACATACAACACTCGAACATCCTCGCTACATTTTGTCTCACTCTTACCGCTCTTGCTTGTGGCCCCGACGGCGTTCGGACAACGGCAGAGCACAGCTCGGATTTTGCTCCGCGAGAAGCGTGGCAGTTGCGTTACGCATCTGACGACGGCTCGTTTACAAGCGATGGACTACTCATCACGGATTATGAGGGCGCCTGCAAAGGCCTTCGCGAAGGGAAATACTTTCAGAGTTCGAAATCGGTGACGGTGCGTCTCCGCGAACGTTCCGAATTCGAAGGATATCCGTACTGGGGTATCGCGCCCCCAGTTGAAGGCAGCTACCCGCTGCTCACCGACGTCGAACCCCCTCCTTCTCAGACCCATCTGGGCTTGGGTCAATTCGTGTCGGTAGGCCCAGCCTGCAATCCGCGCCTCGAGCTCCCCTCATCCGGCGAGCTCACAGTGGAGAAGCTCACCGGAACAGGCGCAGGACAACGCGTGATGGGGCACCTTCGCATGGTGCTTCCTGAGGACGGCACCATCGACGTCGATTTCGAGGTCGACACTTGCGACCTCACGCCAGGTGTCCCCTTTGTCCAGTCGTGTGCAGATAGGCCTTGAGCAACCGGTTTGACCGGCGACTCTCGCGAGGCCAACACACTGCGACGCGAAGCGCAGGGAGCAAGGGCCGTGCCGTCCTCGCCGCATGGCCCTGCTTGCCCAATTCGCATCGGGAGTGCCAGAAAGTCGGAACGCCAAACGGGGGACCCATGAGAACGCTATTGCCACTCGCGGCCTGGATGAGTTCGCTGCTCCTGTGCACCGCCTGTCCGCAAGCGGGTGGGCAAAACGCTTCGGCGGCAACTGTCGAGGTCGTCCCGGCGGATTCGCAAGTTGAGGTCGGGGGTTCCCGCGCGTTCTCCGCCACTGTCAAGGACGCCGCCGGCGGGGTCCTTTCAAACATTGTCGTTTCTTGGAGCGCGACCCCCCCGACAGTTGCGACCATCTCAAACACCGGCGTCGCGCTTGGGGTTGGCGAAGGGCTCGCCGTCATCACCGCGACGGTTGGCGCCGCTAGCGGACAAGCGACACTTTCTGTGAACGCCAACGCGCCGGGGGGAGGAACGGGAAGCTTCAACCTCATCGACGCGGCCGAGGCATCGGGCGAACTCAGTTCGGAAACCGCGCTGACCTACAAAATCTACGCGATGTTCAGAGACCCTCGACTGCCCGCGCAGTACCAAGGCAACGACAGCGGGCTGTTTGAGATGGATGCCTTTCCAGCGCTGAACGCTCGCTTCGACACACTCACACAAGGCACCCAAGACTTGCTGGGGCCCTATTTGAGGCGGCCTGCTGACGTGGGCAGCTGGTTAGACCCTGCTGGCCCGTCCGCCACAAAGTCGCGCAGCAAGCTTGACCCATTCTCATCCGTCGTCCCGTTGCAACAACGCCCCACCTGCCGCGGCGAGTCCAGCGGCTGGACTTCTGTCAGCGCCACAGTGCCCATCAAAATCTGGTACCCGTTCGCGAGCCCTGGCGCCCAACAGAAAGCGCAGCTCCTCGCCGCAGCGTTCGACAGTGAAATTTGGCCAGAGTTGATTGTTCGCCAAGGCCTTCCAGCACCGCTCGGCGATTCGGCCGGAGAGTTGGGCTGTCACGGCGGAGATGGCCGCACAGATGTTTACTTGGTGGACTTGGGTGGAAAGGGCCTGACGGTGCCCATCGGCCTGAACAACCGGCAGGCGCCGGTCTACATTTTGCTTAGCAAAGGCCTGAGCGATGCCGACCTCAAGTCTTCGGCAGCCCACGAGTTAATGCACGCCATTCAGTGGGCCCACAACACGTCGGCCGCTCAAGAGTCCTACGGTTGGCTGCGAGATGCGACAGCCAACTGGGCCATCGACGCCGTCTACCCAAACCAAAACCTCGAGCACAACTACGCCGACTGCTACCTCCGTTCGATATTTCTGTCTTTGGAGTCCCGCGCGCTGGGCTTTTGCACGCGCTACCCCAACGTGCCCCGCGACTACGGCGCGTACTTGTTTTTCCAGTTCATGGACAGAGTCCTGGGTCGCGCGTCTGTGAAGGCGGCCCTGGCCGGAATGGCGTCATTCACTTCGAGCCTCGAAGCGGTGAACGCCGCCCTCCCGGGCGGTTTCATTCAGCAGTGGCCAGAGTTCGTGAAGCGCGCCTGGAATCAAGCACCCGTGTCGGCCAATTCGTTCGCCACCTGGGACAGCATGAACGACAAACCCGAGGTGTCTCCAACCGGCAGCCCTCAAGACGTGAACCCCGGCGGTTCACCGAACATCGAGTTTCCGCTGGACTTGCCCATTCCGCGGGTCGCCGCGCACTACTACCACTTCAAATTTCCAGACGTGAACGCGCGCGCCGTCACCGTCCTCAACCCGAACCTCGCCGCCGAGGGAACCCCGCTTTCTGCCCAAGCCTTTCGTCGCGATTCGGGCAGCATCTGGGTCTGGGAGGATTGGACCTCCACCGCGGCGACCAACCACCTCGTGAAAAAGTTCTGCCGTGACATGGTGTCGGAGCGTTTGGACGAGCTCGTCGTCGTCTACGCCAACGCCGCGATGTATCCCGGGTTCGAAGCGCCTTGGCAGCCACCGCCGCGCATGGGCGCAAACAACATCGGCTGCTGGAAATGGCGTGGCCAAAGCGCCGCTGCGGTGAGCACAGCGATGCAGAGCTACAGCAACACCGCACTCCAGCTCGAATTCGAGCGTGACCCGGCATTCGCCGTCCTCAACGACATCGGCTTGGAGGTGCACTACCGCATCGCATCCGGAACGATGGCGGGCAACTTCACCCTTCCCGCCCCTGTCTATGGCGCATGCAGTGCCACTGGCGCGTTCAGCGGTCGTTCCGTTCTGGAGGGCGCAGGCAATGCGAACGGCAGCATTGTCGTGAATACGTTTTACGTGACGGGGCTGGAGTTCATGATGACGTCGTTCCAACGGCGCGAGTACGTTGGCGCTGGAGCGACTGCACTGATGGTGCCAAACACCACGGTGACGTGTCCGGATGGTACGATTAGCATCACCTTTCCCGGCGGCGGCGATTGGTTCAGCACCGCGGGCCCCGCGCTGAGCACCACGCTTCCTCGCGTGAACGACTCCGGCCAATTGGCAGGTTCACAAAACTTCACCGAGTTTGGCGCGACAACCACGAGAAGCTGGGTGCTGGGTCCGGTGCGCGAGTAGCGTTCGGCCCTGTCCTGAATGGAATGGGATGCAGTGCGTCACGAAACCGGCGCAGCGATGCCCGCCCGTTGCTCTAAAGCTTCGACGCGCCGCTGCAGTCTCGCCAGGTCTGCCGCCGACGCCTGCTGACGTACCTCGCCCCGAAGTTCCCGCAGCTCAACTTTGAGTGCTTCGATGTCTTCACTGTTCTTTCGGATGTCAGCGCTGTTCTTCGCAATGTCAGCACTGTTCTTCGCAATGTCAGCACTGTTTTGTCGAATGTCGGCACTGTTCTGTCGTACCGCAGCTTCGAGAACTTCAATCCGTTGGACCAGTCTCTGCTCCAGCGAATCCATCCGCGCGACGAGACGATGTTCGAGTCCCGCCATACCTTCATGCACCGCTTGAAACTTGCTCCCCAAGTCTTCCGCGAGAATCAACAGCCGGCTTGCGACCGACTTCCCAGGCGCGCCGACGCGTCGACCTGACTTCGATGGCGACATCTGCATCACCCCTTTTGTTTAATGCTTCGAGGGGGAGCGAGCAAGACCGGTGCCAGACCAGACGGTGTTAAGGCCCCTTCACCTCGGCCAGCGCCTTTTCATCGATGGAAAAGCCCTGCGTCTTTTTCAGGCCGTCGATGAACGACTCGTAAACTTTCGTGCGCTTCTTTTGCAGCAGTGCGCCTTCAATTTGGCCACGCACTTGTTCAAGCGTGCGTTCGGGCGACCGTTCTTTCGCCATCAACTTCAAAACATGAAAACCCAGCGGCGTCTCCACCACCGTGGGATGAAGCGCGCCAGCCGTTTCCAGCGGCTTGGCCGCTGCCGCGACTGCTGCGCCGTATTGCTTCATCAAGTCATCGAGGGTGAGAAACCGCATGTCTCCGCCCAAAGGCTGGGTGCGCGGTTCTTCTGAAGCCGCTTTCGCCAGCCCCGCAAACGCGGCGAAGTCGTCGGGCTTCATCCGCTTGGCCGCGGACAGTGCTGCCTCGGCGCGCTTGCGCTTGTCCGCACGCGACGCATCCTTTTCGCCGGCGGCAAAAAACACGTGCGCCAAGCGCCAACGTTCCACACCTGCATAGTCGCCCGCATGCGCTTTGTAATAGGCGGCGATTTCATCCTCGCCGACGCTCGGCGCCGCAATCTCCGCCTGACGCCAAAGCACCTTTTGAACCAGCACCTTCTTGGCGGCCTCCACCACTTCGGGGTCGTTCGCCAACCCTTGCCGAACCGCCTCAGCCGCGAGCAACTCAAACCTGCCCAGCTGCTCGGCATAGGCTTTGCGCTGGTCTGGCGTTTGCACTTGCGCCTTCACGTGCGGCCGCATCTCCCCGAAACGCTTGGAGAGTTGCTCCACCGTCACCGAGTCATTGCCAAACTTCAAAACAGCGGTTCCCTTCGCTTCCGGATTGTGGCGAAAGTCCATCTCCGCGCGGCCCGGGCGCTTGCAGCCCGTCAATGTCAAAGCGCCCGCGAGCAGCATCCAGCCCCCAAAACGTATCGAATTTGTGCTTTTCATAGTTTTTTAATAGCCCTGTTGCGGCCTGTATTACACTTAACCTAAGTTCCTCACACATCACAATGGCAGCGGCCATTTCTCAGCTGCCAGCTTCGGGGGCGGGGGATTTCATGAAATTTCGTTGGCATGGCCTTTTGGCGCTGGCGCTGCTGTCACCTTGTGCCTTCGCGGATACCGCTTCGGGCGTCAACTACCTTTTGCAAAACCAATCTGGGACCGGCCTCTTCGGTGAAGCCCTCGGCGAAGAACCCCGCGTCGCGAGCGCCGAGGCCGTCGACGCGTTGCGCGCGCTCGGTTTCGCCGGCTCCGCTGACGCCGCTGTGCTGGCACTGTCTTTCGATCCAGGCCTGCCCGACACCGAAGTCGACCTGCGCCGCGCGGGTGTTCTCGCCACGACACCCTTCGCCCTGCCCCTTCTGCCAGGCGATGCCCACGCTCTGGGCTTCGACGCTTCGGACGCACTGCATCTCTCGTTGTCATTGCGCTGGCTGCATGGCGCCAACGCTGCTCGCGCGCAGACAGCGCCGCTCGTCACTTCGCTGCTTTCGCTTCAGCTGCCCACAGGATGCTTTGGCCACGCCGACGAGCCTTCCATTGAAATCACCTCTCTGGCCGCCCGAGCGCTTGCGGGCGAATCCGCCGTCGCCAATGCAGCTCGTCAATCGGCTTTCGCCTGCTTGGCCGCGCATCAGGCCGCAGGCGGCGCCATTGGCGACCTCACCTCGACCGCCGCTGCCCTCCTGGCCCTGCGCGAAAGCCCCACACACGCTGTCGCGGTCAACGCCGCGCGCGCATACCTCATGGCCACGCAGCTCCCCAACGGCAGCTGGGAGAACAGCGTCCGCAGCACGGCATTGGCGGTCCAGGCGATTGGCGTTTCCTCGCCCGACTGGAATGTCGACACCGATGTCGTCGGGCGCGCCCTTCTTTTGCTGTCTGACAGTGAGCCGATTCAAGGCGCAACAATCACCGCATCGCTCACGCTGTCGAATCGCTCCGCGTTTGATGCGCCGTTGAACAACGTGCGTTTCTGGGCGCAGCCTCTCGCGGGCGGGGTTCCGGTGTTGCTCGCCACGCAGTCTCTGCCCCCGCTTGCTGCGGGAAGCACCACCGTGTTCACCGCGCCATTGCCGACACTGGCGCTGTCGGGCCGCTACACCCTGCTCGCTCGGGTTGACCCCGACAACATCACCCCTGAACTCAACGAGCTGAACAACGCCGCGGCTGCGCTGCTCAATGTTCGCCAAGAAAACGACGTGGCCGTCTACTCCAGCGGGATTCGTTTCACCGCGCTAGGCGGAAGCCAAGTCCAGGTGCAGGTAGACATCCACAACCTGGGCGTCGTGTTGCCACGCGCCGTCGATGTCGCGCTCTATCGCGGAAACCCGACCAGCAATGGCACGTTGATTGGCACGACCACCTTGGCCGCCGGATTGGCCACCAACGCGCAAGCGACGGTTGCCTTCACTTGGAACGCCACGAGTGTGAACGGACCGATTCCGCTTTACGCCGTCGCCGATGCATCGGGCGCACTCAGCGAAATCAACGAAACCAACAACGCAGGCTTCCGCTTCTACACGCCCGGCGCTGACCAGCCCGTCGACTTGAACGTTTCCGCCCTCACCTACTCGCCTCAGCCGCCGGTGAAGGGCCGCGCGTTTACGGCCAACGCCACGGTCCGCAACCTGTCGACCGTTGAAGCCACCCGCGTGCCCGTAGGCCTTTACGAGGGCGTCCTTTTGCGCGCCCTGGTGGAAGTCGCCGCGATTCCGGCCAATGGCAGCGTCACCGTCGCCCTGGGACCGCTCAATACGTTATCCGCTACTGAATATACCGCCGTCGCCGACCCGCACCTCCTGACGGCCGACCCCAACCGCGCCAACAACAGCTTCTCGCGCGTCACCGGCAACCCGGCAGACGAGGCTTACGCACTCTCACTTTCTTCGGTCACGCCCACCGTCACCAACCCCGCTGCAGGCACCTCGTTCACGGTCAGCGTCAGTGCGACGAACAGCGGCACGGACACTGCGCCCACGTTTGTGCGTTTGGTCGACACCACCGACGGCACCACGTGGACCGTCATGCCTGTCAGTCTGCTCGCGAATGAAACCACCAGCGTCAGCTTGGGTTCGTTCACCGCGCCCAACCACAAACCCATCTTGCGGGCCTGCATCGACCCCGATGACGCGCTGGACGAGCTCAACGAAAACGACAACTGCGCCAGCTTCAGCATGGGCCCTGGCGGCGCTGACTTGCGCGTGCACTCCAACAACATTCGCTTCGCACCCTACGGCGCGAACGTGGGCGAAGCGGTGTCGGCCACAGCCACAGTACGCAACCTGAACAACATCCAAACCACTGCAGTGCTCGAGTGGTGGCATGGCAGACCGTCATTCGAAGAAGGCCAGTTGATTGAACGCTCGCCCCTCACGCTGGCGCCCAACGCCAGTGTCGACGTCGCGCTGCAGTGGGTCCGCCAAGCGGGCGCCATGGAACTCTACGCACGCATTGTCGAAGTGCTGCCACGTGACGATGACGGCGACAACAACTTCGCTGGCCGGCATCTGTTTTTGGAGTCGATTGTCGACGTCGGTGGTTTGGGCATCGGCGGAAATGAAGGCACCGACGTGCGCGTCGGCCGCGTGCGCGGTTTGCCTGCGCCTGAAATCGCGGTGGCGTACAAGTTCGGCACGGCCGCCACCACAAGCGCCGGAGTGGCGTTATTCGAACCCACCGCCAATGGCCACCAACTGCTGTGGCGCAACGAAGCACTGGGGTACGTCGGCGACATCGTTCTGGCGGACACCGACAACGACGGCGTTGGCGAAGTCGTCTACCTGCGCAGCAACATCGCAAACGACTTTCCGACACAAGTGGTCGCCCGGCGCGCCGATGGCAGTCTCAAATGGCAAAGCCCGCTTCGCGCGGCTGGCTGTGCGTATCCGCAGCAATTGGCGGTCGGCGACATCAACGGAGACGCTGTCGCAGACTTTGCATACGCCACCGCCACTCACGTTCGTGTGTTGTCGGGGGTCGACGGCAGCGAGATTCGGCTCATCACGTTGGCAGCCAGCAGCACCGACTGCAGCGGCGACCAACCCATCGAACTGGTCGACGTCGAAGGCGACGGTCAGAACGAAATCGTCGTCCGTGACTTCGATGGCACCTCACTGCGCATGTTCAACGCCGACGGCACGCAGCGCTGGCGCGTGCCCACGGGACAAGTCATCGATCAAGTTGCCATCGCCGACCTCGACCAAGACGGTTTCCCTGAGCTGCTCCGCCCCAGGCAACGCGCACCGATTATCGCGCACGACCTGCGCACCGGCGCCCAAGTAGCGATCAGCACGCCGTTTGAAAGCCTGCCGTCTGCACCCTTCTCGGTGGGCGCTGCCCGGCAAGACGGACTGCCCTATGTTGTCATCGGCAACAACGGCTTCACCACGACTGGTGGCTCGTTTCGGCCAGACCTGACCGCCTTGTGGGAAACAACGCTTCCCTCGAATCCCACTGACGTGCTCACCGGCACCCTCGCCGACCTCACCGGAGCGGGGCGACCGCAGTGGATTTCAAGTTCATTTACGCGCGCCTTCTTGATGCTGGACGCTCGCAACGGAACCCTGCTTGAGGGCACGCCGCAACAGCTTCCCAACGTTGGCGGCACACCGAGCCTGTTCAATGGGGAGCGCCCGCCCGTCGTCGCCGACGTCTTTGGCAACGGCAAGTCCGCCATCGTTATCGGCAAGCAAGGCCGCGGTATCGAAGAGTGGTCTTTGCCCAACGAATATGCCCTGTACGGCCCTGGGCAGTTCGCCATCTTCACAAGCCCCCATTGGAAGAAGCAGCCCAAAGTTTGGGCTACGCGCGCGCACGTGAAGGGCCGCATCGACGAGTCGCTTCACGTGAATTCCACCTACCGTTGGTGGACCGACCACAACACCTGGAACCAACAGTTCGATGCGGTGCCCGCAGAACTGCGGCCTGATTTGGAACTGCGCCAGGGTGAATTTGTCGCGGCACCTGCGCAACCCGCCGCGGGTGCGAGCAGCACGGTCAGCGTCACGCTGCACAATGTCGGCGGCGTCGCGGCTTCAAACGTGCGCGTCGCTTTCTACGACGGAAATCCTGATTCTGGTGGGCGACTTATCGGCGACACTGTGCTGCCAGGACCTTTGGCGCCGCGCACTGGAACCGCCGTCGCCAGCCTCGCCTGGACCGCCTACCCCGAAGGCAGTCACGAGATTTATGCCGTCGCGAACTCGGACGACGCCATTGTGGAATCCGGGCGCGAAAACAACATCGCATTCTTCCGCGTTCTGGTGGGTCCCGCCGCAGCGCTCTGCGACTTGAGCATCGACCTCGCTTCGTTGGCGACAACACCGGCCGTGCCCCTGCCCGGCAACGCCACCCAGTTGTCCGGCACAGTCCAAAACGTGGGCACCATCGCATGCACGGCGACCACCGTTGAGCTGCGCGAAGGAGCCTCCACCTTGGGCAGCGTCGCACTCGCCTCGCTGGCGCCCAGCGCGACAGCGAATGTCTCGTTCTCATTTACCGCATTGCCTGGCACACGACTGCTTCAGCTTGTCGCCGACGCTTCGCAAGTCACACTCGATTCTGACCGCGCGAACAACCTGGCCGCGTTCACTTTGTTTGTGCCCTCGTCCACTACGCCTGACTTGGCCGTGGCCGACTTCTCGCTCACACCAAACCCAGCGAACCCTGGGGAAGGCGTTTTGGGGAGCGTCACCGTGCGCAATGCCGGCGGGCTCAGTGGACCCGTGGCGCTGCGCATTCGCGCTGGCAGCAGCGACATCGCGACCACGTCTTTGGCCCCGCTTCTGCCGGGCGAAACAACAACATTCGCCTTCAACCTGACCGCGCCGACGGCGACCACCACCTTGGAAGCCGCCATTGACCCGGCCAACGCCCTGCCCGAACTCGATGAAACAAACAACGTCGCGAGCCGCACACTCACTGTGCAAGCCAGCGAACTGTCGTTGAGTTGTGTCGCATCGCCCGCAAGCGTTGGCCCGGGCGAAAGCGTCACGTTCACCGCCACAGCCGTGCGCACGGCCACCACCAGCGTCGACGTTTTGTTGGACGCGACGGTTCTCGATGCCCAAGGCCAAGCCGTGGCTTCGCTCGCCAGTGGTCAGCGCCGCACGCTCTTGACTGGCAGCACAGCGATCACCTTCGCTTGGAACAGCGGCAACTACCCCGCTGGCAACTACGCGCTCGATGTTGTTGCAACGGCGGCAACGGCGTCCACAGGCACGACGGCCGGACGCACCCTTGCGCGCACCCAAATTCCCGTCACCGTCACCGCAGAAGTCTTGGCCCAAACCGCGCTGGCCGTCGACCGCGCCAGCTACACCCCTGGCCAAGAAGTCTTGATGACGCAGCGCCTGACGAATGCTTCGCGCAACGCATCGCTCGATGGCGCTTTGCTGCGCATCTTCGTCGCCGATTCCACAGGCACTGTCCTGTTCACCTCGCTGCGCGCGCTTTCGTCCTTACCGGCGGGCGCGACACGCGACACGAGCGACCTGTTCCCAATTTCACCTGACTTGGCGTTGGGTACCTACACCAGCCGAAGTGAAGTGTTGAACGCCCAAGGCGCGCTGCTCGCAAGCGCTCAAACCACCTGGACACTCCACTACGCCGCCACCGACATCATCGTGGGCACCCTGGCTGTCCCCACGCCCTTCCCGAACAACCGTGCGCTTGATGTGTCGGCGGCGCTCACCAACAACGGCTCAACGCCACTGGTGCAAGGCCTGCTTGTTGTTGAAGTCCTCAACGGCACCACGCTGGCGCTCGAAGCGTCGGCCAGCCAACGGGTCGATGTCGCCGCGTTGGGATCGCCAAGCTTCACGCTGACCGTGCCTGTCACTGGCATTCCCGAAGGTCAGAAGCTGTTCGTCTTGCGGCTCGATGGTCGAATCCTCGACCGCACGTTGGCGCTTGCTGTGCAAGGCCCCAACGACACCGAGCCGCCAGTCATCGCACTCACTGGCGTGAACGACGGCTTGGTGACTTTGCAAGACGTCACGCCCGTCTTCTCGGCGACAGACCAAAGCCCATTCACGTTGACTGCCACGCTGAACGGCGCGGCGTTCATCAGCGGCACGCCCATCATCACCGAGGGCGACTACACGCTCGACCTGGCTGCCCAAGACATTCACGGCAATGCCTCGTCACTTAGCGTTCGGTTCGCGATCGACCGCACGCCGCCTGCGCTTGCACTCACGGGCCCTCAAGACGGCGAGTTCAGTGCGACGCCGGTGACGCTCACCTTTGACGCGACCGACGCCCACCCTGGGGCGACCACCAGCACGCTCGATGGGAATGCGATTGCTTCTGGCCAAAGCGTCACGACCGAAGGCACTCATGTCTGGGGGGTCACCAGCACCGACGCCGCGGGCAACGTCGCCACACGCACGGTCAATTTCACGCTCGATTTCACAGACCCCAGCGTGCGGATTGTCGGCGTCACGTCGGGCGCCTACTACCGGACAGCGGTCGCGCCGACGGTCGACGCCGCCGACACGCATCTCGCCCGAGTCGACGTCACCCTCGATGGCGCGCCCTATGTGCCCGGCACGCCCATCACGACAGAGGGCGCGCACCAATTGCTCGCTCAAGCGTTCGACGCCGCCGGCCGAAGCGCGTCCGACCAAGTCAGCTTTGTGCTGGATTTCACCGCGCCCGTCATCACAGTGCACGGCGTGTCTGACGGCACGTTTGTAAATGCGCCGCCGACCATCGTGTTTTTCGCCGCCGATGCGTACTTGGCCAACGTCTCTGCGACGCTGGACGGCGCACCCTTCGTATCGGGTGACTTTGTCTCGCTGGCTGGCACGCACGTTTTGGTCGTGACCGCCGTGGATTTGGCCGGGAACGTGGCCACGCGCACCGTGACGTTCACGTTGGATGTCACCCCGCCCGTCGTTACCGTGTCTGGCGTCACCGATGGCGCGCACTACCGCACACCGCTCGCACCCACCTTCAGCGCTACGGACACTCACTTGACGTCCGTCGTCGCCACGCTGAATGGCGCGCCTTTCACTTCGGGCGGCATGGTGTCGGCCGAAAACAATTATGTGCTTCGCGTCACAGCGACAGACCGCGCCGGGAATGTCACGACGCTCAGTGTGGCGTTTGTTATCGACGCCACGCCGCCGGTCGTCTCGATTTCAGGCGTCATTGACGGTGCGCAAGGCACGGCGTTCACGCCCATTTTCGGGGCCACGGACGCCAACCTCAACACCGTCACGGCGCTCCTCGACGGCGCGCCTTTCATCAGCGGCACAAGCGTCACGACACCTGGCGCCCATGCGCTGGTGGTGACCGCGACCGACCGCGCTGGCAACAGCACCACGCGTTCGGTCAGCTTCGCCATCACCCCCACCAGCGGCGGCGTGCGCTTTCACTATGCGGCCTGCGCTTTCGGCAATCTGCAGATGTCGCATGCTGCACAGGTGACCGGCCCCGGATGCGCCACTGCCGCTGCAGCTCACGGTACAGCAACCTTTACAAACAGCGCCCGGCTGGTGGGCGATATCGTCGCGGGCGGAAGCGTCACGCTGAAGAACGCCGCCAGCGTGACGGGAACCGCCTACCACGGCGGTGCGCTGACGTTGACGCATCCGAGCGTTCGGTTGGGGGCGAGCCAGCCGGTGGCGCCGCCGCCGATGCCTTGTGAATGCGGCATCGACGTCGAAGCTGAACTCGAGGCCGCTCAAACCACGAACGACAACGCACGCCTGATGGTTCCCCCGTTTTCGCAGTACTTCATCGATGGCGGACTCCACGTCGCGGGTGCAACGCTGCAGCTTCCTGCAGGGCGCTACTACCTCACCGCGTTGCGTGTCACCACCACCGGCAACATCACGGTGGCTCCGGACGCGAAAGTGACGCTGTATGTCGGCGGCAGTGTCGAGCTGCGCAACACAGCCCGCTTGGGCAGGTCTGGACAGCCTGCCGCCTTGCTTGTTGTCTCGGGCGCGCGCGCGAGCGCCAACCAAAGCGTGGTCCTGCGCAACGCAACACAGGCTTGGATGCAGCTTTACGCGCCGTTCGCTGACGTGTCGTTGCTGAATGCCAGCGTCTTGCAGGGCGCTGTCGTCGGACGAAACGTCATTCTCGCTGACGCACCCCGCCTCACCGCAGACGGCTTTCCACAGACCTTTCCGCCCCCCTTCACCTGCCCCTGAGCACGCCCATGACGAGACCCACTTCTCTCACGCATAGAGCCGGCGCTTCTGCGCTTGCGGCGCTGATGACCCTGACTTGGGCGGCCCCACGCGACGCCGCCGCAACAGGCACAAGGCTTGCCACGTACGCCCGCCCGTCTGCCGAGACGCTTCGTCAAGCGCGTGAAGCCCGGCGTGCCCAGAGTTTGGCGCGCCTCGAAAGAGTCACCGACGCTGCCCGTGCCCAACAGAAAGCCGCGCGGGCCAAAGCCGCTGCCGATGCGGTGGTGGCACGCATTCCCGACGCCACGCTGCGACATGAGTTGGCGAAACTGCGCACGCAGAAAAAGGCGGAGAGAGACATCGAAGCCCGACTCTCGGGCGTGGCGCCTGCATTTGGCCGCGCCAAACAGAATGTGAGGCCGTCGCCAAAGCTGGATGTGTTTTCACCGCCAAGACTTTCACCCAAGCGCGAGTTGCCACCCGCGCCGCGGCTTCGGAGTAACCAACTCGGCACATTGTCGCCCGACACCGAAGCGCTGTACGCGCAGGTTTTTGCCGACGACGTTTGGGTCGAAGCGTCGGATGGCAGCTGGCTTCGGCCAGCCGAAGTGGTGTCGCCAAAGCCGCGCCCGCCTGTGCGCCTGGCGTCACTGGCTACCGACATGGGGTTTCGACTCCCGCTTTTAGGCGTCATTCCTGCACCTGGGCCTGAAGACTTTGCCGAAACGCCGGAAACGCTTCGCACGCCCGAAGTCGTCGCATTGGCCACGCAGCTCGGCAACAAGCCGCTGGCCCTTTACAACTTTGTCCACACACAGGTTTCGACTGACATCTATTGGGGCAGCAAAAAGGGCGCCGCCGCCACATTGGCCGAAAAGAGAGGCAACGACTTCGACCAAGCGTCACTTCTCATTGCCCTACTGCGCGCTGCGGGTTTTGCCGCACGCTATGAGTATGGCGCGGTCAAACTCTCACTGGCGCAGGCCCAAGCGTTAACCGGCGGGGCTGACGCAGCGAAAGCGGCTTACTTGCTGTCGCGCGCGGCCATTCCTGCTGCTGTCGACACAGACGGCAAAAGCGTCTTGATGGAAAAAGTCTGGGTGCGTGCGTATGTGCCTTACGGCAACTGGCGGGGCAGTGGCCCTGGCGGCGAGTCGGTGTGGGTGCGGCTAGACCCCGCGATGAAGCTTGTCGCCCGTAAAGCCGGCGTCTCACTTCGCAACCTCGTCCAGTTCGATTTCGACAGCTACTTGGGCGCCCTCACCGGCGAGACGCCCAAAGACATTTACGAGAAGCAGCTTCTGACAGCGGCCAAGTCCCAAAACCTTTGCAACACGCTGGATGACGCCTTGCCCTCTGCGCGCATTACCCAAGAAGCGTTTTCGCTGCTTCCAGCGGAACACCCTGCCAAAGTCATTTCGTCGCTTCTCTTGTTTGCACGTCCTCCTGCGTCGATGCGGCACGACGTCACCCTCACCTTAGATGGCCAAGCGCAGAATTTCGAATTGCCGCAAGTCACAGGCCGCGACGTTTCCATTACCTATGTCGGCGCGACACCCGCCGACGAAGCGGCCATTACAGCAGCCGGCGGCCTTGGGAATGTGGTGCCCTACCAAGTGCGGGTAGTGCCCGTACTCAAAGTCGCCGGGCAAGAAGTGCGGCGTTTCAACGCACTCATGCCGGGGCTTTTGCAAAACCTGACAGTGCGGGTGACGGTGCCCAACGCGACAGCCGCAACGGCTGTGCATCGTCTGACAGCCGGCAGTCCCTATGCGCTGGCGCTATTTGCCGGCGCGCCGTCTGTGGCCCAAGTCGACGCCTACCGCCGCACAGCCCAAGCCGCGACGGGCGACGCCCGCACGCTGGCGGAATTGCAATTGGCGCTTTCGCTGTACGCGCGGCAGCAGCAAGAAGACATCACACGTCTCTACGCTCTAGAAGCCCACTCGGCTGTGCAAGACGTGCTGGAAGCCCTTGCAGGCAAAGAGTTTGGCGTGGACACAGTGAATGGCACGCCTGTAGCGCTGCTTCCTGGGCTGTATGTCATCGACGTGGCGCGTGACTCGCTGACGCCGCTGCCCCTCAATGGCGACTCTTCTCGCGTCGCTTACCTCGCCCGCCTTGCCGGACACCATGGCAGCGCCTTGGAACACAAAGTTTGGGAAAACGTGTTTCCGACAGCGGCTGTTTCAGCAGTGAAAATTCTGCAAGCCGCGGCCTCGCAAACCGTGCCCGTGTACCAACTCGTGCAAGGCAGCCCGCAGCGAAGCCTGCTCACCGGCTTTTCGGCTTCGACGCTGAATGACATCGACTCGGCCTTGGGGGCAGGCTGGCGCGCCAGAATCGCGCAGCGACCCATCAGCTACGCGCAGTACCAAAACCAAGAAGGCTACATTTTGGAAAACCCGGCCACCGGTGCCGGCGCATACCGCATCAATGCCCTGCTCAATGGTGGTGGCAGCAAGGGTGGCGGTAACAGCGACGGCCCCGAAGGCCCGGAGTGTGCTTGCGACGAAGTCGCTGGCTCTCGCATCAACGTGGCCTTGGGCAACTGGCGCGAGTCGTTT
>JBJXGM010000138.1:0-25207 GCA_046155985.1 Myxococcaceae bacterium
AATGGATGGCACAGTTTGGACAGCGCAAAATAGCGGCGAACGGGTGAGCGTGAGGACAGCGAACGGGTCAGCGTGACGACGGGTTCGAACGCCCAGCAGCGGACTACGTGGTCGCCGCAGCTGCAGCCGCTTCGGCCTTCTTGCCTGCCTTGACCTTGATTTCACCGAACAGCAGGGCGTGCGTGACTTCGCCGCCCTTTTTCTTGGCGAGCTCGGCAACGGCGCGGACCAGCTTGGTGCGCACTTTTCGGGGCAGGGGTTCATCGGCGATGGCCGCCTGAACATGGCGTGCAGAGATGCCGCGACCGGTGGGTGGCTTGGCGAGACCGGCGTCGGCGTAGCTCTTTTGCGCTTCCGTTCGACGTTTGGCGTGGCGCTTGGTGGCGAGCGCGCGGCCCTCGCCGCTGCTGGCCTCGAGGCGCGACGAGGTTTGGGCGATGGCGTCTACAGAAAGCTTCTGCGCTTCGATGAATGACTTAAAAGTTCCCATGGGGGGTGGGCGATAGTGGCTGGCGGCGAAAAGATCAAGCCGGGGGGGCCCCAAGAGACGACATACTGCCTCAGCCTCGGGGTGGGGGACGCTCGGCCGGTGGCTTCGAGGACTCTTGGACCTCTTCACGCAGCGCCTCGTAGACCTCGAAGGCTTCGACCTCTGGAAGCGCCTCCAGCAGTTCTAAATGGGCGATGACTTCGGCATCGCTCGGCTCGCCGGCGTCGAGGGCTAGTTCTGGCGCCGGGCCAGGGACTTGGCCAGAAGCCCCGCCAGACGTCTGGCCAAGCGTCGGACCCAGCGCAACGACAGCCCAAAGCATCCAGGCCGACATTAGCGGGTGCGCCTCTCGCCGACTCGCTCACGAAGTCGTTCACGAAGCTCTTGTCGGCGTTCAGGCGTCATTTCTCGCCAGCGGCGCAGGTTTTCCAGAAGCTGCTGTCGACGTTCGGGGTTGGAGCGAAGGTAACTGCGAACGCGCTCGCGCATTTCCTGACGCCGCTGTGCATCCATCGAGCGAAACTCGCGCATGCGCACCAGCAAGTCTTGGCGTTCGGTCGGCGAAAGCCGCTGAAACGCACGGAAGTTTTCGCGCACGCGTTGGCGTTCTTCCGGCGGCAGCTCACGAAGCTTTCGCAGGTTGGCCATGAGTCGCTCGCGGTCTTCCTTGGGCATGGACTGAAAGCGCTTGAGTCGTTCGCGCATTTCCTGTCGCTGGGCCTCGGGCATTTCGCTGAAGCGGCGTTCTGCAGGGGGCGGGTTCGGCTGTGCCAACGCGACGTGGGCGAAGACGAAAGCCAGAAATCCAAAGTGACGGAAACTCATTGCTTCTCCTCCAACTCGTGCAGCGCGGCGACGACTTCGACGTCGGCTGTACTTTCCAAGCCCAACACATCCATGTCCTCGAGGACTTCATAGTTGGCGGCAAGCTCGAGGCCCTGAGGCTCAAGTTCCTTCCAACTGTCATTCGATGAATTCATCACGCTGTAAGTCACCAGCACCGTCGCCGCACCGGTCAATGCCGCAGCAGGCACCCATCGCGCTGGCTTGGCCCACTCTGCAAGGCGCATGCGCCAGGGCAGCGGCTCTTGGGCGATTTGCGACATCACGCGTCGCCGCAAAGCCATGGAACGTTCTGGCGAAGGTTCTGGGCGAGACAGGCGCGACATCGCGAGGGCGGCTTCGCGCAATTCGGCCAGCGCTTGGTTGCACGTCACGCAAGTCGGCAAGTGCGCTTCCACTTGCGCCCGGGCGAGGGGGTCCAGCGCTTCGTCCAAATAGGCGGTGAGCTCAGAAGTGACAGAACACGTCATGATGTACGCCTCATCTTGTTGGCCATCACGAGGGTGGCGCGGTGAATCAGACTTTTGACAGCGGCTTCGCTGGCGGAAAGCGCTTCGGCAATGTCGCGGTAAGCCATGCCTTCGAATCGGCACATCGAAAACGCGGCACGTTCTCGCTCGCTCATGTTCGCGAGGCCTTCGTGAACGAGGCGCTCCAAGTGCTTGGCTTGAAGCACATCGTGGGGTGAGGGGGCCGCATCTGCCCGGACGTCAAGTTGCGCTTCGGCCTCGGGCCCGCCGGTTTCAAGGTGGTATTCGCCACGCCGGACTTCGTTGAGGCAGTGGTTGGTCGCCACACGAAAAAGAAACGTCTTGAACGATGCGCTGGGCTTGTAGCGGCTGGCGGTGCGGTAGAGCTTCATAAAGATGTCCTGCGCCAACTCCTCTGCTCTCGCCCGGCTCCCCACGAACCGAAAAGCGAAGTGGACGATGCTCTGCTGATACCGGTCAAAGAGCAGGCCGAACGCACGCTGGTTGCCGCGTGCGGTTTGCGCCATGAGCTCGGCATCGGTTGCCGCATCCACTGTCATGTGAACCCGTACGCCAGGGAAAGGTTGCGGGGCAGGGATTTAGCAGGGTTAGGTCATGGCGTTGGCAACTCAAGTGCTGGGACGCATCGTCTAGCGCGGCCCTGTATGGGGCGGCGCAGTGCTAGGCCTTGGGAAGCTCTCCAGAGGGCGCGCCTACGAGGCGACCCTTCGAGCTGGGTCTGGAGCTGGCGAAAGGCGTCCCACACATCGGTGTTCGGTGAAGCGCGCCGTCAAGGCTTCTTCCCCCTCTTGTTCAGCCCTGGCCGGGGCTTCTGGAGCTGCTTCGCGACCTTCTCGAACTCTGCGTCAATCGCGCGCGGCCTGGCGTCCTGGAGCGCGTGATACCTGGCGTACTCCTGCTCGGCCTTCGCTCGCGCCGCCTCGGCCGAGACCTTGCGGTGGCGAAAAACCGCTGGGAAAGCTCCGCGTCCGGCTTGTAGTCCACGCTGGTCGCATAGATGTCGAGGACCTTCTGGTAGAAACGCCGCTCCGACGCCCGAATCTCCCGGACGCGATCGAGCAGCTCGTCGAAGTAGTCGCGCTGGCCTGGACCCGGCGGATTTTTGAGCCGCTCGTCGTCCATGGTGAAGCCCTTGACGAGGTACTCGCGTGCGGCCATCCTCGGTTTGATAGAGGAGCAACTCGCCGCTCGCGGGGACGATGCCTGTCATCGAGGGAACGCCTTCTCGATGCGAACCACGAGGGACTTCACGAAATCGATGCAGGTTTGCGCGTACGCCTTGTCGATACGGCGCAAGCGCTTACCACTCCTACGCGACGATTCTCGATCTCCTTCGTGTGCGATCTGGTTCTGCTTTGCCAGCCCGTAATCGGTCTTCTCGTCGCTCATTGGGTGCCTTGATCATCGCGAAGGCCACGCCGATGCAGGCCCGCTGTCCACCTCTGAATGGCGAAGCGTGGTAGGGCCCGCTCAAACTTCTCCAGAGGCGGGATCGGTGAAGTACGTCGCAGCACCGTGGGAAAGGGAGCTGCGATGTCAGATCACTGGACTAGGGTCTTTTTTCGGCGTACTAAACGCACGTTCAGTCAGCGCGCTTGGCGTGGTGCCCAGCGATTCGAAGGAGCGAAGGACAGTCATGACGGTCAATACGGAAAAAGAGAAGGCCATCGAGTTGGCGATGTCGGCGGTCGAACGGCAGTTTGGCAAAGGTTCCATCATGCGGCTTGGAAAAGACGAGCCGTTGGTGCGCGACATCGAAGCGATATCCACCGGCTCGATTTCGCTGGATATGGCGCTGGGCATCGGTGGTGTTCCCAAAGGCCGCATCGTTGAAATCTATGGACCAGAGTCCTCGGGCAAGACGACGTTGTGCTTGCACATCGTGGCCGAAGCCCAAAAAAAGGGCGGGATTTGCGGCTACATCGATGCCGAGCACGCCATGGATGTGGGCTACGCACGAAAGTTGGGCGTGCGCACCGACGACCTTTTGCTTTCGCAGCCAGACACTGGCGAACAGGCCCTTGAAATCACCGAGATGCTCGTCCGTTCTGGCGCCATCGACGTGTTGGTCATCGACTCTGTGGCTGCGTTGGTTCCCAAGGCTGAACTCGAAGGCGAAATGGGTGACGCGCACATGGGCCTTCAGGCGCGCCTCATGAGTCAGGCACTCCGCAAGCTGACGGGCACCATCGCCAAGAGCCAAACCTGTGTCATTTTCATCAACCAAATTCGCATGAAAATTGGCGTGATGTTCGGCAATCCCGAAACGACGACCGGTGGCAATGCGCTCAAGTTCTACGCGAGCCAACGTCTCGACATTCGCCGCATTGGCGCCATCAAGAATGGCGAGCAGGTGGTGGGGAACCGAACGCGCGTGAAAGTCGTCAAAAACAAAGTCGCGCCACCGTTTAAAGAAGTCGAGTTTGACATCATGTACGGCACCGGCATTTCACGAGAGGGCGACCTCATCGATCTGGCGGCCGAAGACGGCATTATGGACAAAAGCGGCGCCTGGTACGCCTTCAATGGCGAGCGCATTGGCCAGGGGCGTGAACAGGCCAAAGAGTACTTGCGTGAGCACCCCGCACTCGTTTTGGACATCGAGCGCAAGGTGTTTGAAAAGTACGGAATCACGCGAGGGCCAGTGGCGGTGCCATCGCCCGTGACGGACGAAGGCGCCGAGGAGAAGCGCGCTCGGGTCAAGGCCGTCAAGAACTAAGAGGTTGTCCGTTGCGCAACGGATAGCGTGTCTTGGCGTGTCGTCGGGTAAGCGAAAAATGCTCACCGGAAGCGATCCGCCACGCTACGCTCACACCATCGCTTGACGGCCCATCGTGGCCGACTGCAACAGTTGGGGAGGCGAAATGCCGCATCGTCGTGCGGTTGTGGTGGTGGCCGATGAAAGAGTGGAGAGTGCCCGAGATTTCGCAGAGCTCTTGTCAGAGGGCGACGCGCATCATCTGGAAGAGGAGGCGCCGCGTGACCCGCGAGATGCCGAAGTCCTCGCCGCCTTGCGCGAACGATTTCAGGACGCCGTCGTCGCTTGGTCACACGCCGGGCCCGCTGCGCGAGGGGTCTTGGCGGAAGCCTTGGCCGAATCGGCTGCGCAGCTGACCGAGCGCGGGTGGGTTTTGTGTGCGGACCAGCGCGTTGAACAGCAAACGGGGCCGCGCGGACTCGAACGCTCGCGGGTGCGGATTCTTCGCGCGCTTGAGGCCCGCTCGGCTCAGCCGGGCGATTGGGTGCACTAGCTTAAACTAGGGCTAGGATCTTTGGCCGTGAGCCGACTCGGACAGACGGGCTGGTTGAGCGCGCTGCTTCGCGAAGCGCTGTCGTCGCCGAGTGCGGCCCCCGAAGCCCAAGAAGCCCACGCGCGCGTCTACGTGAAGCACGTGTTGCGCGAGTCGGGACTGCACTACGGCACACCCGCGTTGCCCCCCGACACAACGGCAGCACAAGAAGGCACGCCCGATGAGCAGTTGTTCTTGTCGGTGCTTCGCACGTTGGTTCGCATCGCGCTCGATGTCGCAGCACTCTCGGGTGTTCCTCGAGACGCAACGGACGCTGCGATGCACGTTCTGCTCTCCGCTTTCGTGGGGGACTTTGCCAGTGCACAGGCCTTCGACGCGCAGAGGCGCATCGGGAAAGCTGCCGCACCTCGAGCGCTCCGACGCTTGGAACGGGCGCTGGAAGCAAGTGCCCCCACACACACGGGCGATCCGCTCTATGGGTTGTTGCTCCACAATGGAAACATCTACGTCGATGCGAACTGCTTCGCGCGTGCGGCGTTGGACTTGTTTGTCCGGGGTCGCTTCGACGCAAAGCGAGCGCGCAGGCTTCGGGCGATGGGGGCGAAACAGAAAGCTGTCCTTGTCGAAGTTCTCACGGCGCTGGCGTCGGTCGAACAACTGCCCACGCCGGTCGCTCGAAAAGCCATTCTGAGTCAGGTGAAGGCGCTCAAATTGCCCGCTGCCCTTGAGCGCGACTTGCGACGTCGGTTGGCGGCGGCGTTCTCCGGAGGGGGGGGCGCGCTTCATGTCGTCGATGAACGACAGAGCGAACCCTTGCGGCGGTTCGTTTTGGAGCAGGCTGTTCTTGCCGCTGCGGTGCAAGGTCGGCACTCAGAAAAAGAGCGTCAGTTCCTGGGACACCTGGCGGATGCGGTGGGGTTTTCGGCCGAAGCGTTGGCGCAAATCGAACTTGAAGTCGCTGCTTTTTACGCCACGCACCGTGGCGTGGTGGACATTTTCAAGGTTTCACCTCAGGCGCAGCGAATGGGGCAGCGCCTTTTGGGAAACGTTTCCGAAGGACTGCAGCGAAGTTTTCGCATCCTGATGACCGAGGTTCGCCAGACGGGGGAGCTGTCGCTTCTCATCACCAAAGCGGCGCGAGGACAAACGCTCAGCCCAGAAGAAAAGCGACGCATGCGTGCGCAACTCATTGATCTCGCCAAGGTGATTCCAGCCATTGCGCTTTTCGCGGCACCCGGCGGACTCATCATTCTCATCGCACTGGCCAAAGTGCTGCCGTTTGATGTGTTGCCCAGCGCGTTTCGCGACAACGCGAAAAGCCAGCGCAAGCGATAGGTCGGCCGACCCACGCGCGAACACAAAAGCCCCGCCTGCGGGACCTTCCTAGTTCGCTTTCGCGCCGCGGTTTGCCTTGGCGATCAACCGCCGCAAGTCTTCGCTGGGCTCAACGTACTCAGATTTGCCCTTGTCTGCGGCAAGCAAGGCTTCGAGTGTTTGGCGCCCTGCACGCAGGGGCTTGAGACCCGCATCCGTTTCGCTGAGCCAATCTGCCGATATCAGCGCCGCCAGGCGAACGTCGCGTAGAGGGTCGCTCATTAAGCGCACGAGTTGTTCAACGGCTCCTGCCTGTCCTCTCCGGCCGACTTCAAGCGCGGCACGGGCTTTGACCCCGGGGTTGGCATCGGTGAGCGCTTTGGCCCAGCAAGCGGCATCGGTGGCGCAACGTGCAGCGGTTTCGGTCTGGGCGATGGCGCGCTCGAAGACGTCGAGTCGGCGCTTCACAAGGTCGTCGAGTTTCTTGCAAGGACCTTCGTTGCCAACCTCGGCACACTCCTTGTGGGTGCGGTCGGTCTCCAGCGCTGCTTCTTTCTTGAGGAGTTCGGTCTGGGCGCCCTGGCCGAGGAAGCCCAGCGCCGAAACCACCTGCGAGCGTGCTTCAAACGGACCGATGGCGACGGTGGACGCAAGGCTGGGCAGCACACTGGCGTGCCCAATGCGAGACAGGGCGCGCAAGTAGCTGTCACGAATCATGAGCTCGGGTTCACCCAGCATCTGCGAAAGCGGCTTGGCGGCCGCTTCGCTGCGCAATCGACCCAAGGCATCCGCAGCCGTCAGTCGGACGAAGTATTTTTCGCGCTCATCGGCCGATTCGTACGACAGGCGGGAAAGCAGCGCGGGTTCAGCACGCTTGTCGAGCAGGTACCCGAGCACTTGGGCAGACTTCGCGTAAAGCGCGCCAGCGGACACGTCATGCTTGCTCGCCCACTTGGAGAGGCCGGCGTCGTCTCCCGCGAGCACTGGCAAAAGCGCGTCGGCGGAAGGTTTGCCCATTCGATAAAGGGCAAAGCTTGCAGGCTCATACAGCGAGGTCCGCCCACGCGCCGGACCACGCTCCTCAAACAACAAGCGCACCAAAGTGCCCACCGTACGCGCGTCGCCAATCTCGCCCAGTGCGACGATGGCGCGCCCGGCAACCATCGCTTCCTCGCGAGGATTCTGGGCGACTTCAAGCAAAGGCTGCACAGCCTCGGGCGCCCGAATCGTGCCGAGCGATGACATCGCCTGAAGTCGAACGAAATTGTCCGCGCTCTTGAGCAGGCGCACCAGCGTTGGGGCAGCCTTCGCATCGCCGATATCACCCAAAGCAGCCGCCAGGTCTGTGTTGAGACGGTGCGCGCTGCTGTCGGTGGCGTTCCAGTTCACTGCAGAGGCCAAGGGCTCGACGGAAGAAGCGTCTTTGAGCTTGGCCAGCGTTCGTGCCAGGGCGGCCTTCACCTCAGGCGCCTTCTGCTCGCCCAGTTGCGCATGAAGCGCCGGGAGCAACGCCGGTGTGAGATGAGAAGACTTGCGGAGCTCGTCGAGGACACGCACGCGTTCCTGCGGACGCTTGGCGGACTGCAACGCTTTCACCCAGTACTCAGGCGTGGCGGGGTCAGGCGCACACGCCGCGGCCACAAGTAGCACGCCAGATGCCAACAAAAGCAACCCTCGGTGCCGAAACAGACGTCGCATGGGAAGCTCTCCTAAGGTGGAGGGAAACTGTCTTATAGCCTAGTCTGCGCGCCATGGATGCAACGCGCCCCAAGCCTGGTTTTGGCCGTCGTACCTACGTTATCGACCGCGGCTTTCAGTTGAAATACACGCTGCTTCTAGTCGCTGCCGGTGCGGTGGTCTCTCTGCTCTTTGGTTCGATGATGTACTTGGCGCACGCGGCTGCTGCGCGGGACGCCCAGGTGCCCCCGGAAGTCCGGGCACAGCTCGCCGCTGCCGACACCACGCTGCTGATATTGATGGTTGCGGTGGCCCTGCTCATGGCCGTTGCGTTGGGCTTGTTCGGTGTGCTGGTCACCCATCGGGTGGCCGGACCTGTCTATGTGATGAGTCACTACGTTTCCGTCTTGGCCAAAGGCCGGTACCCCATCATGAGACCGCTGCGGCGCTCCGACGAACTGCGCGCCTTCTTCGAACGGTTTCAAACCGCGGTGGAATCCATGCGGGTGCGCGAAGCCCAAGAAGCGGAAGCCCTGGAACGTGCAGTCGCGCATTTGGGTGGGGCTGCCGCCAACAATGGCGCACACGCGGCGCTCGAAGAACTGCGTCAGCTGGCGGCTCGAAAGCGAGACGCGACTGACCGGGTGGACGTTGGAGCCTCCTCGCCGTCGTGACCGCTCGGCCGCGCATTGTGTTTATGGGGACACCGGCTTTTGCGGTGCCCTCACTCGAGGCGTGCCTCGAATTGGGCGAAGTCATTCTTGCGCTGACACAGCCCGACCGACCTTCGGGTCGCGGCCAGAAGCTGCTTGCGCCCCCCGTCAAGCTGCGCGCACTGGAACGTGGCATCCCGGTGCGTCAGCCCGAGCGACTCAAGGGCCTGGGCCTCGGTCAAGAACTCACGGCACTGGGCGTCGATGTTTGCGTCGTCACGGCCTATGGCCGGATTCTCCCGAAAGATGTTCTGGAGGCCCCCCGGTGCGGTTGTGTGAACGTTCATGCCTCGCTATTGCCGAGGTGGCGGGGAGCAGCACCCATTCAGTGGGCTGTCGCCGCGGGTGATGCCGAAACCGGCGTGACGCTGATGCGCTTGGACGAGGGCCTCGACACAGGTTCCACGTTCGCACAGGCCAAGACCCCGATTTCGCCCGACGACACTTCCGAGACATTGCACGTGAGGCTGGCCGAATTGGGGGGTCGGCTCTTGGAGGAGACGCTCCCCGAATATCTTTCGGGAAAACGTGTTCCAGTGCCACAGCCGACGGTCGGTATTACCCACGCACCGAAGATTGAGAAGGCACACGGTGCGTTGGACTTCTCGTTGCCGGCCTCCACATTGGAACGGCGGATTCGCGCCTTTGCGCCTTGGCCGGGCACGTGGACTTTTGTGGGGTCGCAGTTGCTGAAGGTCAAGCATGCGAAGCCCGTGGCAGGCTCAGGAAAGCCCGGAACCCTCTTGGCGAGCGATGCGGAAACGCTGGACGTCGCGTGCGGCGAAGGCGTGCTTCGACTCACGCGGGTGCAGCCTGAGGGTCGACGCGAGATGAGTATCGGGGAGTTCTTGAGGGGGAAGCCGCTGCGCGTCGGTGAAACGCCTTTCTCGAATCATCCTGCGCCGTGAATCCTCGTGCTCTCGCCATTTCAGTGTTGGCCCGGGTGGAGGCGACAGATGCCTATCTCAACGCCGTTTTAGACGACGCCTTGAGAAGCGCACCGCAGCGCGAAGCGCGCGACGCCGCGTTCTGTACGGAACTGTGCTACGGCAGTACGAGACGTCGCCTGAGTCTTGACGCCGCCTTGGCAGAAGCTTCGGACCGCAAGCTTTCGAAACTGGAAGACCGTGTTCTCGCCGCCCTTCGCATTGGCGTGTACCAACTGTTTTTCATGCGCGTACCGGCGCGTGCTGCTGTCGATGCCACGGTCGAGGCCTTGAAGGAATTGGGGATGGGCCGGGCAGCGTCTTTTGTGAATGCCGTGTTGCGAAAAGTCGCGCGCGTTGATGCGCCGTCGCCCCCTCAGTCTGGCGGGGCGCTCGACGCCGAGGCGCTCTCGCTTCGGGAAAGTCATCCCCAATGGTTGGTGGAACGCTGGCAACGCAGGCACGGCCCGGAGCGCGCGCAGAAGATTCTTGAAGCCAACAACGTGGCTCCGCCGCTCGTCGTGCGGACGTGCACCCGGCACCGAACGCGCGAGGCACTTCTAGAGGAGCTCCGCGAGGCGGGTCTTGAGGTGTCGCCGACAGCGTTCTCGCCGGTCGGTATTCGGTTGGACTCCCCGGGGCGCGTGGAGCTTTTGTACGGGTACGCCGAAGGGCTTTGGCAGGTACAAGATGAAGCGGCGCAGTACGTCATGTGCCGCGCGGGCATTCCGCCAGCTGCGAAAGTTTGGGATGTCTGCGCCGCGCCTGGAGGAAAAGCCTGCCAACTCGCCGAGCAGCACCAGGTGTTCGCAACGGACCTCTCTCCGGAGAAACTGGAGAAGCTCCGACGCGAAGCCGCGCGGCTTCGGCTGTCGGACCGAATCGAAGCGTCCTCGCATGATGCACGACTGCCACTGGATGCGGCGAAGGGTGTCTTCGACGCCGTCGTATTGGACGCACCGTGTTCTGGGCTCGGAACGCTGCGGCGCCATCCCGAGTTGCGCTATCGCCGGAAAGAAGAAGACATTTTCCGACTCGCCGCCCTGCAGCGAGAACTTTTGGACGCCGTGTGCGTCCGTGTTCGACCCGGCGGTTGTTTGGTCTACGTCGTTTGCACCACTGAGCCCGAAGAGGGCCGGCAGCAAATCGACGCGTTTGTCGCCCGAAACAGCGAGTTTCGGCGTGATGTCGAAGACGTCCTCACCTTGCCAGACGAAGCCCCATGGGATGGGTTCTTCATGGCGAAATTGGTGCGGAAGACCGCAGTCTAGGCCCCGGGCCGAGGCAGCGCGCCGTTCACCAAGAACACTTCGCGCTCAAACGTCATGGATTTCGGGTGGAGCGTGTTCTTCTCGCGAAATTCAACCCGCTGCTTGGAAGCCGAGCACCACCAGACCGGACGGCGTCGGTGAGGCACCCGTGAAGAAAAAGCTGGAGCAAACAGCCCAACATTCAAACCCCGTTGCGGCGCCCGCGCCGAGACAAAGACAAATCCCTCAACTCCGGCCTCGCGCATCTGCCTGCCCAGCGTGTGCGTATCGGTGTACTGCGTCGGGGAGGAGATTTGGGCTTCGAAGCGTGTGAAGGGGAACTCCGTCAGGTCGATGCCGTGCTCGGTACGAACACCGACGCGAAAAGCGGTGTGTTCGGTTTCCAGAAGCCCCAAGTCTCCCTCTGTGGCCTCGAGAAACAGCAACCGATGGTAAGCCTTTTCGGCCAGCGCTGTTTCGGGCTTCAGTGAGCCGTAGAAAATTCCCCGCTCGGTACGCGTGCCAAAGCGCGACCCGTAGGTCAGCGGCGGGTAGCGAAACGGCGTGTAGAGCAGAAAGTCGAGTTTGAGCGGCGCAATATCATCCGGCACATTGGGTTTCGCTGTGTCGATGAGCGTCTCGAGGAGGTGTTGCTCGTCGTCGGAATCGACAAGCTTGCGCGTCGAAACCACGTGCTGTCCTTCGACGACACGCCACACGTCAAGCGCGAGGGACTTTTGTCTACGAACTCCCTCGCACAGCGTCCAAATATTCAGCGACACGGACGAGTCCCTCCGGCTTGCGCAGCTGACGCAGCGGAATCCCTCCCAGCGCATGGTTGGGGGCCGTGAGCCAGGCGCGCGCTTTTTCTTCTTTGCCGCCCACGAGCGCATCGAGGCTTCGAAAAATACGAAGAAACAACAAGGCAAGTTCGCCTGACTTGCTGTCTTTTGTCACCTGCGCATGCCCGTGAAACAGGCGCGACACGTGCGCAGGGCTGAGGCCAACAATGTCTGCGAGGTCTCGCTGCGTGAGGCCCCAAAAACGCGAAGCGTTCACAAGCGCCTTGGACAATACGCGGTCCGCGTGAGCCTCATCGGGCAAAGAAACTGGAGCAGCCGAGTTCATTCACTGGAAATAATATTCGTTATTTGTTTCCTGTGCAACACCGCTTCGGATGCGAATCTATTGGTATTTAAGCAATGGTTACAAGCTCTTAGGAAAATTTATCCCTGGCTAGGCCGCAGGCGTGGTTCCGGGCAGTTCAAACTTGAGGCCAGCCCGTTCCAACGCGGTCTTCATCTCGTTTTTTGCGACGGCCTTCATGTAGGCCTCCAACGGCGCGACGAGGCCCTTCTTCACGTGGTCCAAGAGGACGTCGTTGAGTGTTTGCATGCCCGAGGATTTACCGGTCTGCATGATGGAAGGCAGCTGAAACGTTTTTCCTTCGCGAATGAGGTTGGAGACACTGCCTGTGCCAATCAACACCTCCAACGCTGCGACGCGTCCGCCGCCAATTTTCTTGCACAAGGTTTGCGAGATGACGCCCTTGAGTGACTCGGACAACATCATGCGAATTTGTTCCTGACGGTCGGTGGGGAACTGGTCGATGATCCGGTCAACCGTCGACGAAGCCGTGTTTGTGTGCAGCGTTCCAAACACGAGGTGGCCTGTTTCAGCTGTCTCGATGGCGATCGCGATGGTTTCCAAATCGCGCAACTCGCCGACCAACACGATGTCAGGGTCTTCACGCAGCGCGGCGCGCAGGGCGTTCTTGAACGACTGAGTGTGTTCGCTGATTTGTCGCTGATTGACCAAGCACTTCTTGTTGGGGTGAACAAACTCAATCGGATCTTCAATCGTGATGATGTGGTCCTCACGGTTGCGGTTGATGAAATCAATCATCGCCGCCAGCGTGGTGCTCTTGCCGGAACCTGTGGGGCCGGTGACCAGGACGAGGCCTTTGGTCAGGAAGCAAAGGTCAAGAATGAACTTGGAGAGGCCCAGTTCCTCCGCCGTGCGGATGTCGTTGGGGATTTGGCGCATGACGGCGCCGATGCCCTTGCGGTCGCAAAAGATGTTGACGCGGAAACGGGCGCGCGACGTTTCGTAGGCGTAGTCCGTGTCTTTTCGTTCGTTGTATTCGCTCTTGTTGCGCTCGGGCGTAATCGTCCAAAGCATGCTTTGCAGGCGTTCCGGCGACAAAACGCCGTATTCAGGAAGCGGCACAATGTCGCCGTCCACACGCAGCATCGGCGGATTTTCGCTGGAGAGATGAATGTCCGACGCCTTGCCGTCAAGCATGTACGCCAACAACTGATCGATGGCCGCGCGTGCGTCTGCGGCGGGTTTGGGCACTGCTTTCCTGCCCCCAGAAGAAGCGTGCGCCGCGGACGGCGCGGCCTGTTGCGCAGCCGCCGGCGGGGGTGGCGTCACAATTGGGCGTGCGGCGGGCGAACCCGCAGCCGGGCGGGGTGTTGCGGGTGTCTGAAAACCACCCACTGCTTGGGCGGCCATCCCCATCATGTCCGCTGGTGTCGCTAACTCGAGTTTCTCCTCGGGGGCGCTTTGTCCGGTGGGCACGACCACCGCTTTGACCTTCCCGTCTTGATGGTGAAACCGAACCAACACGCCCCCCTGCGAAGCGCTGTAGGGAAACGAGAGCGGGCCGTTTCCAGGGAACTGACTCTTGAGCGCATCGGGAAGAATCTCTGCGAACGCGCCGATGATTTGAGGCGTGCTGAGCTTCTGGCGCACGACGACAACCTCACCGCGAGCGCCGCCACGAATGACGGCAGGGTTGCCGGTCTCAAAGACGAGCTCCGTCGCGCGGTCTTGCAACAAACGGTCAATCACCGAATCCAGGCGTGCCATAGCGTTCCAGGAGGCGAGGGGTTAGCGCGACAGCACGTCGACGCGTGCGACGTGTTCTTTGTTGACCAGCAGCGTCTGGTCTTTGTCCAAAAGTGGAAAGAACCGGGACTCTTCATTGAGGAAGTCCATGACGCGTTCACGCCCGGGGGGCCGGACGTAGCTCATGAGGCCCGAAACCGTCGTGCCGTCCATGAGGGTGATGCGCACCTCATGTTCTTGAGGGAGCGTGTGTTGTTCCGCGTCGCTGGGTTCGAGGTCGGCCTGCACGCGAACCACACTGATGTTCGTGCAGCGCAAGAACACGACGGCCTCGGCCTCCACGTCGAAAGCGGGCACGAAGGCGTCTCGCCCGTTCAAAAGTTCGGAGATGCGCTGCGCCCCTGTGTGGGTCGATGCGAATTCGGCAAGGTAGACGGCAACAGACTGGGTTTTGCCGCCCGGCCACCTCAACTCCACACGCGCCTGACGCTTGGGGACTCTCAGCTCTTCCATGGCTTGGCAAACGTTAGCAGACGCATCAAACGCGTCACGAAGCGCGACGTTTTCACCCAGGTCGTACTAGAGCGCTCAATGCGCGCAGCGGGTGGCTTTCTAGCGCTGGGAGACGCACATGGCCGCGGATGAGATGAGTTCGATGTTGCAGTTGGACGACGTCCTTTCAGAGGACGAACGCGCGGTACGCGCAGCGGTTCGCCGCTTCGCGGAACGCGACGTCTTGCCCCACATCGGCCACCACTTTCGAGAAGGCCACTTTCCGCGAGAGTGGACGACAGCATTGGGTGAGCTCGGTGTGCTGGGCGCGAATCTGAAGGGCTATGGATGCGCGGGGCTCGGGCCGGTGGCTTATGGGCTCATGCTGCAAGAGTTGGAGCGCGCGGATTCCGGACTGCGCTCGTTTGCGTCGGTGCAGAGTTCTTTGTGCATGTTTCCGATTCACGCGTACGGCAGTGAAGCGCAGAAACAACGGTATTTGCCGGAGCTGGCGAAAGGCCGTCTGGTCGCCTGCTTTGGTCTCACCGAGCCCGAGGCCGGCTCCGACCCGGCCGCATTGCAAACGCGCGCCGTTCAGGATGGCAACACCTGGATTCTCAACGGCAGCAAAGCATGGATTACGAACGCCGCCTTCGCGGACGTCGCGGTGGTGTGGGCGAAGTGCGGGGACGCGAATCAAGCGTCGATTCGGGGATTCCTCGTTGAACGTGGCACCCCCGGATTTTCCGCTCGCGAGATTCCCGGGAAATTTTCACTGCGTGCGTCCTCCACCGGGGAGCTGCATCTGCAAGATGTTCGAGTGAAGGTCGATGCTGTCCTCCCCGGGGTGACGGGTCTTCGTGGGCCGCTGTCGTGCCTGCATCAGGCCAGAGCGGGCATCGCATTTGCCGTGACGGGCGCAGCCATCGCCTGTTTTGAAGAAGCGCGTGACTACGTCGCCCAGCGACGGGTTTTCGGAAAGCCTTTGGCCGGTTATCAACTGACGCAAGCCAAACTCGCCGACATGCTGACGGCCATTGTGCAAGCACAGCTGCTGGGCCTGCGGGTGTTGCGAATCAAAGAGCAGGGCGATGTTTCGCCGCTGTGGGTGTCGATGGCGAAGCGGGCCAACGTGGCGTCCGCGCTCGAAGTGGCCAGGAGCGCGCGAGGCATGCTAGGTGCCAACGGGATTACGGATGGCTTTGCGGCGATTCGGCACATGCTGAATCTCGAGTCGGTCTACACGTACGAAGGGACGCACGAGGTGCACACCTTGGTCATGGGGAAGGCCATCACCGGTTTAGACGCATTCTCTTGAGGCACTTGGCCGATGGCTTTTGATTTCAAAATCCCCGTCCGCTTCAGCGACGTCGACTACGCGCGCGTTGTCTACTACCCGCGTTTTTTCGACTACTGCCACCACGCCTTTGAAGCGTTCTTTCCTGCGGAGGTGGGTATTTCCTATGCGGAGCTGCTCGAGCGTCGAAACGTGGGGTTTCCCACCGTGCATGCCGAAGGCGACTTTCGTGCACCACTTCGTTTTGGCGAGATTTGCCGTGTACGTCTCGAAACGCTGAAGCAAACATCGCGTTCCTTGACCTGTCGCTACCGATTTTTCGTGGGCGCAGAAGCTGAGCCCAGGGCGGAGTGCAATATTGTGACTGCCGCCATCGACATGCATGCGTTTCGCGCCGTGGAGATTCCAGAGGACGTTCGTCAGGCCTTTTCTCGGCACGGTGCACCGGAGACCCCGTGATAGCGTCGTCAAAAGTGCGACGGGTCCCTTTTCTCTGCCTGCTGGGTGCGCTGGGTGCGGCCTGCGCTGACGGCGTCGACAAAGCCGCCAAAGCGCGTATTTTTTCGCCGGAAGCCCCCTCCGCTGCGGTGTCTTCAGCGGCCGAGGATATTTCGGTCCGCGACCTGGCGTCTTCTGGCGAGAGTCTTCGAAGGGTGTTGTCGATGAGTGCTGCCGAGGCGACCGAACGCTTGGGGCCGCATCGTTTTCGTGCCCAGATCAAATTCGAATGGCCAGAACCCGCGGACGTCGCCTTGCAAGAGACCCGCACGTTGATGGCAGGACAGGGCGGCGTGATGGGTGATTTTCACGCGACCACCGAAAACTCGCGCGACCAAGGGCGCGAAGTGCTGCGTGTCGCAGGTCGCATGTTTGCCAAGAGTCGCTACGGCACGTTTCGGGAACGGCGGCGTGATCGCGGCATGGGTGAACGTGCGCGAGAGGAAACCTACGGTGCGCTTCGGGACTTCGCGGAACTTTTCGACTACCGCATGGCCCTCACGCCCGAAGGGACAAGCCGATTGGGAAATCGCGCGGTCCAGCGATTCTCGGTGCAGCTCAGCACCGTCGCCGACGCGCCTGGGGCCGTGGGGCTTCCCGCTCTCGTGACGCCGCGGCGCGGCGTGGATGCGAGCACGAAGAGACGTCTCACATTCTTTGAGCGTAAGGCGCCCAAGCGCTTGTCGGGACAAATCTGGGTCGATGGCGAACGCGCCGTTGTGCTCAAGGCGAGCCTCACGGGCACGTTGAGCGTGCCCGCTGATGGCGGCGCCAAGGCCGCCGAACTCCACGCTTCGTTGGATGCCGAAACGACCGCAGTTGGGGTGGAACCCAAATTGACCGTGCCCGAGAAGTTCCTGCCCGATGAAGACAAACCTCCAGGCATTGCCGAGGCGCTCGAAAGATTTGGCGTTCGCCGAAAAGCTGCTACGGATGGCGGAGTTACGGCGTCTGCAGATCCCGCGGACGAAGAGCCTTAAAAAGGGTCTGTCCTACACTTGGCCACCAGGTAGGCTTTTGTAGACCCAAAAAATTGACCAAAGGGCTTCCCTCCCTACAATGCCGGAGGATTGCGGTTTGGCCGCATCCGACATGTACATGTGTTCAGCAATCTGCAGGAGGCCAGGGTGATGCAGCGGAAAGCAACGGTTGGACGTCTCGAGGTTACGGCCGTGGAAGTCGAGCGCCGCGCCGGCCGGCTCACAGCCGAAGAGGACCGTGCCATCCGCATGCGTCACGGCATTCACCCGGAGCTGGATGCGCCCTTGCCGCGGGCGGCAGGTGACAATGAGGCTCTGGCGGACGAATTGTTGCTGATGGAGATGCAGATTCTTCGCGCCCGCATGCGCGCCGGCAAGCTGCAGGGTCTTCCCCGTGCAGCCCCAGCAAGGGCTGCCAAAGCAAAGATTGTTCGGGCCCTGCGTCGCAAAGGCTAGAGCGCTAGCGTTCCAGGCGCTCTAACCAAGCTGTGACGGTCGATTCCAAAGTCGTCGCCCGTCGCTCATCGAGTGTTTCACCGCTCACACGCGCCCCCTGACGAAAGCGAGAAGTCAACCAAGCGCCCGCCGCTGGATTTCGAAAGAAATCTTCGCCGAACGCTTCGCGAAGCTTTTGGGTCAGCGCGCCGGCAAGCATGGCCCCCTTGAGCCACGTTGCGCTCGCCCCACCGGCATCCCACTCGCGCGGCGCCAATTCCTTGGGAAACTCCGTTTGCCAAGCCAACGACAACTGTTCCGCCAGAGCCTCGAAGCCGACCGTCGACATGGCGCCCTCGCGGTTGGCGAGGAAGTGCAGCGTGCGTGCGGCGTGGCTTCGTGCAAGCAGAAGCCTGGCAAACTGACCCAGGCGCGCGAGTTCTCGCGCGCTTTGGCGCGACACCTCGAGAAAACGAGAAATCCATGCTTCTTCGCAGAGCAAGTCTGCAAACAGTTGGCGATACGCCTCGCCGACATCCGGATGGATGAGACGCCCGGCCTCGGGCGCGTCGTCTGGGTCCGCGGAGAGCAGGCGCTGCGCGTCGGCGCAGGACGCCAACAATTCAACCGCGCAGTCGATGCCATCGCCCAGCACCCGGCGCCAAAGAACTTGATGGGGTGCGCCGAAGTCTACCGCGTGAGAAGCCCAAGGCGCGTCGGATGCTGAGAAGTTCTCCCGGCGAAGCAAGCGGGGAGACAAAAGGCCCATTTGCGCGGACCAGTCATCCACGGCGCGGACGACGCCAGACAGTGCCGATGCGCCCGGCGGCAGGGCGGAGGCCCCAATATGCTTGAGCGTTTGAAAGGAGCGGACACTGCTGACGCGCTTGGAGAAATAACCAGACAGGTCCTGGTAGGCGTCTTCGGTGCGTGCGAGCAACTGCCTGGCACCGGCGGATACTTTCTCCTGCTCTGGGGTCTCGCCCCAAAGCCTGGCAGCGTTTTCGTGTCCGAGTTCGGCGGCGGCTTTCTGTGCGGTGTGTGCACGGTCGATGAACAATCCTTCAAGGGTTTTGTTGTGCGTGCGCAGCGCCGACAGAAGTCGCTCCCGTTCGGCGCCGTCAGTCTTCCAGCGCAACGCGCCCCACGCCTGGGCGGCACAGGTGGCGTCTTGTGACAATAGCCACGGTGCGCGGTCCCTTGCCTCGATGGCTTCCGTCTGCACATGGGTCGATTCGCGAAGCCATTCCAAAGACAGGTAGCGAAGGTAGGCATCGAGTACCGTTTGGGTGACGGCGGCGGGTGCCCGTCCCCTCGCTTCGTGCACCCTCTGAAAAGCCTCGAGCGTCGTCGGTGGCCCGGGGTCTCGTCCGGACAGTTTTTCCGCAAGCCAGGGGCGCAAGTCTCGAACCGTTTCCATCTTGAAGGACAAACTAACGTAGAACGCAGGTCATGGCCCAAAGGCAGACATGGGTCGTTTCGAATGCCGACGCGGAAACACCGCTTGGGCCGTTGCTTGCGCGGTTTCTCTCCTGCGAACCCGAGCGAGCGATGCGTTGGGTCAGAGCCGGAGCCGTCTACGTCAACGGGCGCCGTTCGACCGACGAGACGCGGCAAGTCAGCGTTGGCGCCAAATTGATGCTCGTGTTGTCCGAAGGCGGGCAGCCCGGCACAGATTTCACCGCAGCCGGCCGACTCGTGCCGGTGGTGTTGCACGATGACGCGCATTGCGTGGCGGTCAACAAGCCTCCGGCAATGGTGTCTCAACCCACGCCAAGCCGCCTGGGCGAAAGTGTTTGGGACTGGGTGAAACGAAACTTCGGCAGCCAAGTGGGCTTGGTGCACCGGCTCGACAAAGAGACGTCGGGGGTCCTGGTCTTTGGCAAGACGCCGCAAGCGACGTCGGTTTTGGCAGAACACTTTCGCGAAGGCCGCGTTCAGAAACAGTACGTCGCCATCGTGGGGGCGGATGCGCCAGAGGAAGGCACCATCGACCTTCCCGTGTCGGCCGATCCGAGTCGAAAAGGGCGCTACCGAGCGAGTCGCAACGCCAATGGCCGCGCAGCGAGGACGCGGTTTGCGCGCGTTTTTCAGTGCAAGCACCATTCCGGAGTCGTGTTGTGGCCCGAAACCGGTCGCACGCATCAAATTCGGACCCACTTGTCCGCCATTGGATTTCCGATTGCTGGGGACACGCTTTACGGTGGCGCGGAAATGCTGGACGCGCAGAAAGTCCCACGCACCCTGCTGCATGCCCAGGTGTTGACACTTCCGGGCTTCACGAACCCGGCCATACCGCTTCGGTTCGAGGCCGCGATTCCGGCGGACATGTCTCCGTGGTGGCACGCCCGTTAGGGTAGGCTGGTGTCGATGACTCCCCCGCGAAAACCAGGGCGGCGTGCACGTTCGCTCGAGGTTCCGACCGAAGTCATTGAGACTATCCAGACCGAGGGCCTTCCCGCCGGTTTGGCGGATGAACTGCGTGCGGCCATCGAGAAACACCGGCGCACCGCACTGCGGTACGAGCGGGCACAGAATCTGCCAAAGGCATTCGGGGAGTTGGTCAAAGCCAGTCGCGCGGGCCCGATGACCCTGCGGCTGGCGGCGTACCTCGCCCATCTCGGCCCCCGTTTGGGCAATACCGCCGGGGCGATTCGCTTGCTTTCTACAGGGGCCGAAGATGTTCACGGGTCCGAACGGGTTCGCATTCAGCTGCGACTGGTCAGGTTGTTGCGCCGCGAAGGCCAGACGCCACAGGCGCTGGAAGTGCTGAACGACGTTTTGCAAAGAGACCCCGTCAACCCGCGCGCCCATCGCGTTCACTTGGCGTTGCTGTCGCTCACGCAAGATTGGGAAAAGCTCGACGCGGGCTTCGCGCAATACTCAGCGGCACTGGCTTCGGATGCCAAGCCGGCGCTGGGCGCTCAGGTGGAGCTGGAGCGTGCACGGCTGTGGGCGGGTGCGGGTGCAAACCTTGCGCGGGCTTCAAAGCATTTTGCAGAAGCCGCGACGCGGTTTGAACGCGCAGGCGACCTCACCAAAGCACTCGAGGCCGCTATCGCCCACCTCGACGCACTGGAAGAGTCAGGCGCACCGCGTGAGCGTGTGTCGCTTGCCCTCATGGCCACATTGCCATTGGCCGAGCGCGCGGGGGATGTCGCGCAGACGGAGAAACTGAAGGCGCGTTCCCGTCGACCCCAAGTCGCGACGCGGCGTCGGAGCTCGAGACACCTGATTCCGCTGGCCACGTTGGCGAGGCGCCAGTCGCTGGATGCCGATGGCTACGCTGAACTCGCGCAGCACTATGCCTCGGCCGGCGATTCGGCCCGGGCCGAGCAATTGGAAGAAGTCTCTGTCGCGCTGCGCGGCAGGGCGCGTGCGGCCGTTCCGAGAGTCCCGCCCTTATGGCTGACCGAGGCCGACAAAGCGGGCCTGCGACATCCCGGGCTTCGCAATGCCGGCGGAGAACTGCTGAGCCTGACTGGCATTGCGCTGTGCCAGGTGGGTCTGCCCCCGAATCGGCGCTTGCTCACACCTTTTCGCGTGAGCTCGCGGGTGGCGGGACCCTTGTTCGCCGATGCGTTGTTGTCGGCGGTGCGGGTTCTGGGGATTCGGGCTTCAGACCTCTACATGGGATTTCGCCAGGCTGCGTCGGTCGAAGTCGATTTTCTCAACGATGGTGTCTGTGTGGTGTTGTCCCGGCGGGCGCTTCGTGCGCCGCCGTCGGAGGCCGTGCTGCGCTTCTTTGCGGGTCGGGCGTTGTTCGGACAAAGTCCGGACCTGTTCGCGCTTCGCCTGATGGCCACTTCACAGTGGTGGCCGATGTTTGAGTTGCTGGGTGCGGCGCTGGACCCCGACCCGCGAAAGAGCCGCGAAGCGCGGATGCTCAGCGACCGGTTTCAGGCCAAAGGGCGTGAACAACTTCGCGAGCTGCACGTGGCGGCGCGGCCGACCTTTCAGGTGGCGGCATTCCAGGTGGCAGCGCGCCATTCCGTGAACCGGGCCGGCTTGGTGGTTTGCGGTGGGTTGGGTCCTGCCCTCGCTGCGCTCGAGAAAATCGGGGCACCCCGTGTCGAGCGGGACGAACTCGTTCGCTTTGCAGCTTCTGCGCGCTACCTCGACCTGCGTCGGCGAGCGACGACGGGCGAGCGTCCTAGACCGCTTCCAGGTTGATGCAAGCGGTCTTGAGCTACAACTGAATCTTGAAGGTCAACACCAGCAAGCGGCTTTCGTTTCCGCCAAACTCGTGTCGGTACGCCACATCCACGCCAACGGACTCGCCGGTGACGCCGGCGCCAGCGGAAAAGAAGTTCTGCTGCGTTCCAAATTCGCGCGAGTAGCCGGCGCGAATGGGAATCAGTTTGCCGATGACATACTCGCCACCGACATTCAGCAGCGGCGCGCCGTTGTCGGCCTGAAGCGTCGAGCGCACATCGAGGCCTAGCGCAAAAGACTGGCCCAACCACCCAAGCTGCCAGCTGTAGTAACGCAGCAATTCGGGGTTCGACGTATCGACAATGTTGTGCACCGAGAAACCGACGACCAGCCCACCCAACGGCCGCAGCGCAAGCCCGGCGTCGAGGGTTCCCGCGTTCGTCGTGGTAGCGCCACTCACATTGAGGTAGTGGCCCGAAACGCCCAGCGTCAACCACTGCACCACGGGCAGGCTGAGTGCCAGGGTGGTGAGGTGGCCGTAGCTGGCGTTGGCGCCGCGTCCCGTTTTCAGAAATTGATAGCCGATGCCCGCAGCCACTTCGGAAGTGGCGCTGTCTCGAAGCGCGACCGAGCCAAACCCATCACGCGTGGCCGCATCCCAGGCGCCAGTCATTTCGATTTGGTACCCACGAACCATGGAAAGGCTGGCGGGGTTGCCCATGACTGCTTCGGGACTTTGCCCCAGTCCTCGAAAAGCACCGCCCATGCCGACACCACGTGCGTGGGCCAGCTCCGCCACAGACAGGGATTGGCCCGGGGCGGTGAAGGTCTGAGCGAGGGAAACGGCAGGGAGCAGTCCGCAGAGCAGGGCAAATAGACGCATGGCGGGGGCATCCTAAAGCAGAAACCTTCCGAAACGATGGTTCCTCGCACGGTGATCTGCACGGGCCATCGCGCTCGGGATGGCTTGCTGGGGCCGCAAGCCCTCATTACAGTCCCGCGCGGCCATGGTTTCTTCATACCGTTCTCAATTTCCGGCTCAATTTCTGGCTCGACTCGTGGTTGCGGGTTGGCTCTCTGTTGTTGCCGTGCCAGCGCTTGCCTATGTGTTGCCCGCGGGCCCCGTCCTGCGGCGAACAGTCGACCATCGCGATGACTTGCGACTTGCCCAATGGCGCGTGGAAGGAGCGCTCACGTTCTTCGGCGCACTCGCGACGGAAGCCTTCGCCGCTGGTGTGACAAACGCACAGGGTCAGGTCGACGGCATTTGGTCGGTCAAGCCCCCTGGGCGTTGCCGCCTCGACCTTGGAACCCCGGGCGCCCCAACTTTGGCGACCGTTCAGAGCCGAGGAAAAGTTCGCCAAGAAGGGCCCGCGCTTGCGCCGGTTTCCGTCTTGCTCGAGCACGTGTGCGCGCTTTTTGCGATTCGCGCAGCGGGAGCGGGCGAAGGCACTGCCGCTCTCGAACGACACCTGCGTGGACTCCAAATTGATGTGACCGAGACGTCACTCGGGAGGCTCGGGCGGCAAGTGGCCTACGTCATTGGCAGCAACCAAGCGTCTTCCGCACAGTTCTGGGTGTTCAAGGATTCCTTTTTGCCCGCGCGCCTGAAATTTTCGGACGCTTCCGGAACCGCGTGGGACATCCAGTTCATCGACTACGCGAATCCGAGTGCCGGTCAGGCGTTTCCAAGGCGCGTGGAGGTGTTGCGCGGCGGCGAGCTGTCGATTCGCTTCGCTACGAAAAGTGCCGACCTGCGCGCGGCACTGTCGGATAAGATTTTTGGTCCGTGATGCCTTGGCTCACAGTGGCGGCGTTGGTTTGTGCAGGCTGTGCACCCGAAAAATGGACGGTGGTTGCGGTCGGCGACGTCGCTTGCGACCCCAACGACAGCGACTTTGCACAAGCACAGGGCCAAAACGGCCGTTGTGCAATGGCCGCAACCTCCCAAGTCGCCGAAGCACAGTCGCCCGATGCGCTTTTGATGCTGGGCGACCTGCAATACGAAACCGGTAGCGCAGACGCTTTTGCGCAGTCGTTCGATGTGACGTGGGGGCGCCACAAACCGAAGATGAAGCCTGCGCCGGGGAACCACGAGTACGAGACACCGGGTGCTGCGGGTTATTTCGGCTATTTCGGTGGGCTCGCCGGGCCAGATGAGCGTGGGTACTACGCGTTTGACTTGGGTCCGTGGCGTACGTATTCGCTGAACTCCAACTGTGACGAGGCCGGGGGTTGTGGCCAAGGCAGTCCCCAGTGGGCTTGGCTTGCCCAAGACCTCGCCGACCATCCGCGCCGGTGCTCGCTCGCGTATTTCCACCACCCGCGTTTCTCTTCGGGCCTGCATGGCGACCACGACCAGATGCAAGCGATTTGGGCGCTGCTGTACCAGCACGGCGTGGAAATCGTTCTCACGGGGCATGACCACAGCTACGAGCGCTTCTCGCCGCTCAACGACAGTGCCGAAGCAGACACGGCCCACGGCATTCGTCAGTTCGTTGTGGGGAGCGGCGGAAAGAATCACTATGTTAGAGTGAGATTCCGCGAAGCCTCCGAAGTGTTCGACTCATCCAGCTACGGCGTCTTGAAGTTGGTCTTGCGCCCGTCGGCCTACAGTTGGCAGTTTGTGCCGATTGACGGCGACGCGTTTAGTGATTCTGGGACCGCGGCGTGTCACGTGGCGCGTTAGAAGTCGTCATCCATCAAACGTTTCACCCGCGCTCGCTGGGGGGCTTGAGCTCTAAGCTCCTCGGCGCGAGCGGCAAAACTGTCTTCTTCAAAAGGGGCCGGACCAACAGCTGCCGACGCTTCGGCGCTGGAATCCACAGGAGCCACCTGGCCGGCAAGGAGAAGCCGAGTACCCACTTCCGAATCAGCCGCAACGCCGCCTTCCCCTGCGTCAGGGGGTTCGCCCCATCCCGGCTCGTCGGTGCCGGCAGTTTTCTTCTGGTCGAAAGGGGGCAAACGCCTCATGTAATTCACAAGGTCACGCACTTCGAGGTAAACAAATGCGGAGAGAAATGTACCTAAGCCCATGGGTGATTTCGCCTCCTCTCCAATCCATCGCACGAAGGGCGAGAAAGACTCGCAACTCGCCGACGTGTTTGCCGGTTAACGGCGGATGGATGGAATTTGTTGTCTCACATGGCTCAAAGTGTCAAGGCTCTCGTGTTTGTGCTGGCGCCGCCTCACCGGCGAAAGAGCAGCGCAAAAAGCGAAAGAGCAGCCCAAAGGGCCAGCGAAGCCGTTGGATTAACAGAAGAAAAACTGTTGTGGCGTATCACCTGCTGCCACGGGTCCGGGCAGTTCACATCGAGACGAAAGCGCTGGGGGGAGAATCGCGCGCGGTAATGGTGTCGCGCAGAACGTCAACGCCGTGCCCTCCTGGCAGTCTCCGAAATGCCGCGGCTAAGGTCAATGCCGATCAGTTAGGGGACAAGAGATCGGAATCGCTCAGGTTTTCTTTTCTCTTTTGCGGGAGTGTAGCCGAGATCATGATGCCTTGATCGCAAGGGAGCGATCATGTTCTTGGACAAGGCGCT
>JBJXGM010000059.1:0-27860 GCA_046155985.1 Myxococcaceae bacterium
GACTGGCTTGCCGCGCGCCAAAACGCTTTACGGCCCGCTGGCGGACCAGCTCAAAGATGCGAATTCGTTCGCTTCGAAGCTCAAAGCCATGCTCGCGGTCCGGGAGCGCTACCGCATTCATGAAAGCGAGCAGCTCGACATCCCGGTGCCACGCGCCAAGGGGCTGCTGGTTATGGCGCACAAGCTGCCCGGCGATGGTGTTCATGGGGGCGGCGTGCAAGTCACCGCGCTCAATTTCGGGCAGACGTCCATCGACGAAACGGTTTCGGTGAGTGCCGTGAAAGCCGGGCAGGGTGTTACGGAACTTCTGACCCAAGCGTCTGAGGGCAAGGTGGCCACAGGCGGCCAAGTTCGTGTGCGCCTCGCGCCGCTGGAAGCCAAAGCGTTGCTTTTCAAGTAGGGAGTTTCGCCCACGTTCCAGAAGGAGAATCGCGATGACCAAACCCCAGCTGAGTTTTTGGCAAATCTGGAACATGAGCTTCGGGTTCTTGGGAATTCAGTTTGGTTGGGGACTTCAGATGGCCAACATGAGCGCCATCTACGAGTACTTGGGCGCCAAACCGGACGAGATTCCGCTCCTGTGGTTGGCGGCGCCCCTGACGGGACTGCTGGTACAGCCCATCGTTGGCCATTTGAGCGACAGAACGTGGTCGTCGATGGGGCGGCGACGCCCCTACTTTCTGACGGGCGCCATTCTCGCTTCGGGTGCGCTGATACTGATGCCCAACTCGTCGGCACTGTGGATGGCGGCCGGGTTGCTTTGGGTGTTGGACGCGTCCATCAACATCAGCATGGAACCGTTCCGAGCGTTTGTGTCGGACATGCTTCCAGAAGACCAACGCGCGCAGGGCTTTTCGATGCAAAGCGTTTTCATCGGTCTAGGGGCGGTCATTGCCTCTGCGCTTCCGTGGATTTTTGCCAAGTTCGGTGTCAGCGCCGTGGGGAGTGCGGCCGAAGCGATTCCGCAGAACGTTCGCTTGTCTTTCTACGTTGGCGCCGTGGCCTTGCTCGGTGCGGTGCTCTGGACGGTATTCACCACGCGCGAGTATCCGCCGGAGGACATCGACGCATTCGCGCGAAAGAAGAAAGAGACCGCCGGCATTTTCAGCGGACTGGGTGAGATTATCGACGCCGTTCGGCACATGCCCTCTGCGATGAAGCAGTTGGCGTGGGTGCAAGTGTTCTCGTGGCTCGGCTTGTTCTGCATGTGGCTCTATTTCGGCGTGGCGATTGCGCGCAGCGTGTTTGGAGCGCCCGACGAACGCTCGCCCCTTTACGGTGAAGGCATCGCCTGGGCGGGCATCTGTTTTGCCACCTATTCGGCCGTGTGTTTTGCGTTCGCCTTTGCGCTGCCCCGGCTGGCCCACACGCTGGGCCCGAAAGTGACGCACGCGCTGTGCCTGGTCGCCGGTGGCATTGGGCTTTTGTCCGTGGGGGTCATTCGCGACCCGTACGTGCTTTTGCTGTCGATGGTGGGCGTTGGCATCGCTTGGGCGAGCATCTTGTCGATGCCCTATGTGATGATTTCGAGCTCCATTCCTGCTGCGCGAATGGGCACGTACATGGGCATTTTCAATTTCTTCATTGTGCTGCCAGAGATTTTTGTGGCGCTGGCACTCGGCAAAATCATGAACTCGCTCCTGGGCAACAATCGCGTGGCGGCTGTTGTCGCGGGAGGGCTCTTCTTCTTCGTTGCGGCGGCGCTTTCGCTGCGTGTTCGCCTCGGCAACGAGTCTACGGTCGCGGCCGGGCAGACACCGGCGCCGTTGGGGGCGTAGGGAGCGCAGCTCACGCGTCGGGCAAATGCTCTTTCACGACGCTCAGCCAAAATTCTCGGCCTGAGTATTGGCTCATTTTGCCGAGCACCTTGCCGTCGCGGACCAGCAAGAAAGTCGGCACGCCGAAGAGCGAGAAGCGCTGAGCCAGGGTGCTGTGCGTGTACGCGTCCACACGAACGATTCGCACCGGCCAATCGCCGAGTGCCGCAAGCAGCTCCGGCACATCGCGCGCGAATACCTCGCAGCTGGGGCAGTTATCGCCCCAGAAATCAACAACGACAAGTTCGCCGCGTGGCTCGAAAACCAGTGCATCGAAGTTTTCCGGCGTGGCGTCGAGGGTCGAAGGAGGCATGAAGACACGTCACCTGGGTGCGGGTGGTGGCGGATTTCATGCTAAGCCAAAAGGGCGCATGGCGCTCCGACGCGGCCCCGGACTTGTTTTCGCAGCCCTCATCGGCCTTTTGGTCGCTTTTGGGGTAGTCGCTGTGCGGTTCGGCCTGTTGCAGCGCTTGGAACGCCGACTTCTCAGGCCAAATGCGGGGCGCTTGTCGCCCGGAGACTTCCCCGCAGGGGTGGCTGCGCCGGTGGGCGATATTGCGTCGGTGCCGCTGCGCCCGACGCTCATCGGCTTTACCCCGCGAGGTTCGACGGCAGCGCTCCTTCTCGCCGCCGGAGGTGCGACCACATTGGGCGCCGACTTGGGCGGCGAACGGCCCTCAGGAGGCCTTTTCCGGACTGGATACTCGCTGGATGCGAAAGCAGTCGTCTTCTCCCGCGAGAGCGATTTGCAAAAGGCGCTCTCGTTGGGTGCGGAACGCGGTGGTGTCGATATGGCGGCGCTGTCGGTGGATTTGCTGGCCCGCTGGGGTTCCAAGCTTCGCGATGCGTCGCCGCGTGTCCTGCTTCTCTTGGGGCGCAGCAGGGGGCAAGAGGCGCTGGCGGGCTTGGACGTGTCTCAAATTGACCAACTCCGCGGCAAACGGCTCGCGGCCTACCGCGACAGCCCTTCGTACTACTTCGCCCTGTGGGTGCTTTCGCGGGCAGGGTTGGGCACCGACGACGTGCGATGGGTAGACCTGAGCTCGTCGTTGGAAGCAGGCGCCGCGTTGCGGGAAGGTCGCGCCGACGTGGCCGCTGGGCTTCGCGCAGACTTGGAACTCGCCTCCCAAGACCGCGGCGGGGGGATTCTCGCTTCGACAGCCGATGCGCCGCATTTGATTGCCACGGTGCTCGTGTGTCGGGGTGAATTCGCCGCGCGCTATCCAGATGCTGTGCGACGCGTGCTTCGCGGACTTTTGGACGCCGCGCAGAGCGTTTCGCGTGAGAGCGCCTTGGCGGGGCGCTTGCTCGGAGAGGTTGCACCTTACCTGGGTGACCCCGCCGAAGCGATTGCTCAGGCGCCGCCGGCCGAGTTGCGCGAAAATCTCGCTTTCTTCGGCGTCGCGGGTGAAGCGCCCGTCACCTACGAAGAGCTCTACGCCAGCGCTGGCAGTCTTTTTCAGCGCCTCTTGTTGGTACCTGCGCCGCCACCTGCGCTTGATCTCCTTGATTTGGCGCCGCTGCGGTACGTCGCAGAGGCCAGAGGCCCATGAACGCCGCGCAGGTTCTCCGGCAGGCGTTTTTGTTACCGGCGAACCGGTGGTCATTGGCGAGTGTCACTTTGGCCAGCGTTGTCCACCGCTCGACAACCCCACTCGTTTGGGCCGCTATCAGTGAGTTGGCCTATTTGGCGATGAGCATGTGGGACTCCAAGAAGAGGCCGACGTGAGAAGGGTCGCGCTCGGGGCCTTGGCGCTAACGCTGAGTGTATTGCCCGCTTGCCGCTGCCAGAAGGAAGCTGAAAGGACTCGCGCGCCACCGCTCTTGTCCGTGCTGCCGGCGGATGCCGACTGGGTGCTTGCTGTGCCGGACCTTGGTCAGTTGGGCCAGAAGCTTGCTGGGATTCAGGACTTTGACACTTTCAAAGCGGTGCTGCAGCTGGCGGGCCTTGCCTCGGGACGCGATGGCTTGGACGTCGCTGCCGAGCAATTGGGCTTCGACATTCGCGACGCGGCGTCGACGCGGCGGGCAGGGCTGGCGCCTGAGCGAGGTCTGGCTTGGGTGGTGGGTGCGCCCGCATCGCAGGGCCCCCGCTCTTACGCTGTGATCGCAGTTTCGGATGGTGAGCGCTTCGCACAAACGCTGCGGCGCGTTGTCGAGTCGAGGCTGGGTCGCGCGCCGGCCGAAACGCGTGCAGGCGCGGCGCGGTTGTGGGGTGAAAAAGCTTTGGGCGCACCCGAAGTCGGCGTCCTTCTGAAAGATGGCTTCGCCTTTGTCGCGGCGGGCCAAGAAGCATACGCGCTCGCTGCGCTGGCGCTGCCGCATACACCGTTGGCCCAAGACGCCTATTTCAAGGCGGCCCAGCCGCATGTGTCGCCGTCGCCTGACGTGCACGTCTTCGGGCGGCGCTTGGCCGGGGTGGGACGCACGGCGATTCCCGCGTTGGTCGGGACAGTTGAAATCTCGCGCAACGCAGTGTCGCTCCAGGCTGAGCTGCCGGGAGCGTTGTCGCCCTCAACGCTGAGTGCCCTTGTCCCACAAGTGGGCAACTCGCTATGGCATGCAATGCCCCTGGATGTTTTCGCAGCGCTGCGTTTCACAGGCGATGCCGCGCTTTTTTCGCGCGAGTTGCAAAACCTACTGGTGGCGTCACGCTTCCAAACGCTCGTGCAGGATGTGTCTCTTCAACAGGACCTGTTCGGCCAGCTGTTGCCCGGTGTTCTGCTCGGCGTTTCGTTGGCGCCCACCGCAAACTTCTCATCGGCCGCGCTCTCGCGCCCTTGGAGTCGAGCGGACCTCTTCACCTACGTCCACTTCACGTTCGTGGGAGGCCTGAAAGACGAAGCGCGGGCCATGCGTGCATTGGAGCGCCTGGCTTCTGCACCGCCAGAGGGTATCCGCGTGAAGAAAGTCTCACGTGAGAAACGCGTCGCTTATGTCATCGATGACGGACGTGGCGCGTTGGGCCTGGCGGTTCAAAACGGCGTGTGGGTTGGTGCGGCCCCTGAAGCGCGTTTATTGCAGACACTGGAACGCCTTGGAGAGAACGAAGTGGGGCCATCGACCCAAGCTCTGAAATCCATTTTGTCGCAGGACGCGGTGGCTTTCGCAGTAGACGCGCAGACGCTCGTGTCTTTGATGCGGGCCTTGCCTGCGGAAAGTTGGGGGCACGGCGGGGACGTCTTGAAGACGGTCGCAGGCCGGTGGCTCAGTTCGATGCCGGAGTTGAGGGGCCTCAGCGTGAGGGGTTCTGCCCGCGGTGAAGCGTTGCAGGTGCGGGCAGATCTTTTGTTGTCGCAGCAGCGCTAGGCAGCCCGCTTCGCGAAGCCCCTAGCAACTCTTGGCAGCGGTTTAGTTCGTCATGGGACGCGTGGTCGCTCGCGGTGCGGGGCGCGCGTTGAGCTCTGCGTTGAGCGCCAAACCATACACGCGACCGCGCCACTCCACCCGACGTCGCAGAACGCTCGAGATGAACACCCAAGGCGAAATCAGTGCCAAGAGCCACACCATGAAGCGGTACTTCGGCGCCAAGGACTCACCGCTGAAATCGCGGAAGAGCCGGGTCATGCTCCAGCGGTACACCAGCAGCGCCAGAACCGACAAAGCGGCGGCGGTCCATGCGCCCGCTGCGGCAGCGCCCACCGCGCCCAAGAGTGCGACGAAGAAGTGAAGACCCTGCCGCCACAAGGGCTGAATGAAGGCAAACGGCAGCCCGCTGCGTGAAAAAATAATCCAACGCCGAAACACTTGAACAAAACGGCCCAAAGACATGCCGTTGTTCACGATGGTGAGCGGTCTGGCCGCAACAACATTGCGGTAACCGGCAGCGACGATGCGCTTGCCCAGAAACATGTCGTCGACAAGCTGACCTTCGGCACACTCGAGGCCGCCAATCGCATCGAGCGCCTGACGCGTGAACACCATGAGTTGGCCCATGATGAAAGGCATCGTGCCGTCAGCCGATGCCGCGCGCGAAACCGCAGGCCCATACCACGCGTTGATGAGAAGCGCGTAACCCGCGTCGCCCGCTGCCGTGAGTCCTCCTCGGGCCACAACCGGCGGAAACGCCGCGCCGGCGCCGGGTGTTGTGAGAAGCGCATCCACCGTTTCGCGCAGAACCTCTGCATCGGGGCGGGTGTCGGAGTCTCCAAAAGCCACCAGCGCTCCCCGAGCGTGTCGCAGGCCGTGAATCATCGCGTTCAGCTTTCCTGTTCGCCGATTCGGAGGGGGCCCAGCCACCAAAACATCGGCGCGGCCAGGGCGCCCCGTTTCACGGTGCGCTTCGAGGACTGCACGCGCAATAGGCAAGCCGGCATCATGCTCATCGTCGAACACAAACAACGTTTCCACGTCGCCGGGATAACCGGTGTCGAGCGCGGCGGTGAAATTCTCCTTCGCATCGACGTCCGCGCCGCGGACTGGGCGAATGACTGAAATCGACGGGTAATGCGTGGCGCGAGGGTAGGGTCGCTGGCGGTTTCGCACCGCCTTGGCAAGCCCACGGTGGGAGAGGATCACATCCACAATCAACGCAACGGCAACACAGGAAAGCCAAAATGAGGCGCTCATGCGGGCGCAACCTAACGTCGCGCTCGCCAGATGCCCATCCCCCCTGCGTCTGACGGAAAAAGGTCAGCGCTATCGCACCCTTAGTATTGACGCTGAAAAGGCGCGGTCGCTAGGCTCCGCCGCAAGTCTGGGTCAAAAGTGACGACGCCAACCAAGCAGCCCATTCCTTTCGGAAAATACGTGTTGCTCGATCGCATCGCGATCGGCGGCATGGCCGAAGTGTGGCGTGGCAAAGGGAGCGGAATCGGCGGGGGTGAGCGCCTGATTGCGATCAAGCGCATTCTTCCCAACATCGCCGAGGACGATGAGTTCGTCCGGATGTTTATCGACGAGGCGAAAATCAGCGTGCAGCTGATGCATCCCAACATCGCGCAGACGCACGATCTGGGCCAAATCAACAACAGCTACTTCATCGCCATGGAGTACATCCCGGGCAAAGACCTGCGCACGATGTTTGATCGGTGTAAACGGGACGGCACTCCCGCGCCCGTCGAGTGGAGCTGCTACGTCATTGCCAAGTTGTGCGAAGGCCTCGACTACGCCCACCGAAGAAAAGACACGCAGGGCCGCGAGATGAACATCATTCACCGGGACATCTCACCCCAGAATGTCCTCATTTCGTACGACGGCGAAGTCAAGATCATCGACTTCGGTATTGCCAAGGCTGCGGGCAAGGCGACGCGCACACAAGCCGGTGTGCTGAAGGGCAAGTTTGGCTATATGAGTCCGGAACAGATTCGCGGCCTTCCGATGGACAGGCGCTCCGACATCTTCGCCATCGGCGTGTGCCTCCACGAGATGCTCACGGGGGAACGACTGTTCACGGGCGATTCGGATTTCACAGTGCTCGAAAAGGTTCGCCGGGCCGACGTCGCGCCGCCTTCGAACCGCAACCGCTTGGTGCCGCACGAACTCGATCGCCTCGTGCTGAAGGCTGTCGCACGTGACGCAGAGAACCGTTACACGTTCGCCAGCGAACTGGGGTCTGCGCTGCAACAGTGGTTGTCTTCGGCACACCCGGCTTTTGGGCGAAAAGATGTTGCACAGTTCGTCCGAGGGGCGTTTCCAGACGATGCCGAGCAAGAGGCGGCGCGGGTTGTCGCGTGGAAGGATGTGACGGCTCCAGGAGGCTCGCTGCCTTCCCCGAATTCCCCACCGCCACCGCCGCAGCAGCCTCCCGCGCCACCGCCCCATTCGCTGCTCGCCGAGATGCCGTCTGCCGTCAGCTTAGGGGGAGAGCCACCCACGCAGTTGGGTCCTGGTGGGCGACCTGGCGGGGGCGAAGATCACGTCCCCGCGCTGCTCTCGCGCCCGGTCATCGAACTGAATCGCGCACACTCCCCTCCTGCGCCCCTTCCTCGTGGAGCGCCCGTGAGGCGGCTGGAGTCACGTGGCGCTGCACCGACGACGGGTGGCCGTGTTTGGCGCGTCGGCATCGCCTCCATCTTGGGCATGCTGTTCGGGTTTGGCGGCGGAGGACTTCTTCTTCGGCAGCTGCTCAAAGAACCCCCAGCACCCGTCGCGACGACCGGTCGTCTGGTCGTGGTCACTGAACCGGAACGGGCGGGTGTTCAGTTTGGCGATCGGGTGATCAAGCGCGAGGGCGAGCGCGGATTCGAGGCTTTCGACGTGCCGCTGGACAAAGCATTAGAAATTCGCGTGACGCTGGCGGGTTATTCGTCGGTTGTCGACCGGTTCCTGGTGACCGACGCGACCAAGCCTCTCGTGCGGTATGTGAAACTGATACCTGCGCGGAAGCCTTCCGAAGAGACTCGGGGCGAGGCCCCGTAAACGACTGGCCGCGTGGCAGTGTTTGACGCAGCGCGTCCCGCCCCCGGACGGGCCGCAGTGCGTCATTTCGAGTACTCAGGGTGCGACCAGGCGGAGTTCTTGGCCGGCTTGGAGCGCGCGCGGATGGGCGATGCGATTCCAGCGCTTCAAATCCTCAAGAGGCACGTTGTAGCGCTGCGCAACGGACCAAAGGGTATCGCCCGGAGTGAGCAGGTGTTTGGCTGGGCGTTCGGCTGACGCTAGGGGAGCTCCGCTGTTCATCGGGGTGCTGCTTGACCCAGACGCCGTGGGTGCGGGTGCCTTTGGCGTTGCCGGGCCTGGCGTGGATGGTGCCAGGGGGGGCACCGAGGCTGTCACCGGTTTCGTGGGCCAAAGTACGACCGGCTTTCCAAGTTGAAGCTTGGCGCGTGGCCCAAGGTCGTTCCACTGTCGGAGGTCTGCGACGCTCACGCCGAAGCGCTGGCCGATGCCCCAAAGGCTGTCGCCTTCTTGCACCGTGTAAGTCACGCGTGTCTTCCCATCGACGGTTTCGGTTTTGACCTCGCCAGGCGATGCGGGCGTGCGCGGCGTTCCGGCCGGAACTTCGTCTTCCGGCTTCGGCGCCACATAGCCTTCGCGGCGCGCACGGGAGATGTGGCGCGCGAGCACGGGCGCGCCTTCCCCAAGTTCCGAGCCGCGACGCGGAATGGGCACGACCAGGTCGCTGTGGATGCGCAGTCTGCGGGCCGAAGTCAGGCGGTTGAGCTGCAAAATGGGCTCGGGCGCAGTGCCGTAGCGCTTGGCAATCTGCGACAGGGTGTCGCCTTTTTGGATGCGGTGCACGACAAACGTCAGGCGTTCCTTGGGCGCGATTTTCGGAAAGTTCTCGGCAAACTTCGGTGCCGCGCCTTGGGGAAGGCGAAGCACATACGGTTTGGTTTTGCTGGCTGGAGGCGTGCACCACCGCTTGAGCTCAGGGTTGAGTTCGCGCACCTCGGACAAAGGCACCTCGGCGGCTTTGGCAACGACTTCGAGGTCGACCGGGTCCACGAGCTGAACTTCCTCATACGCCAGCGGGGACATCGTTTCGAATTCGGCCAGTTGGAATCCAAACGACTCTGGGTGCTTCGCCACCAGAGCGGCGGCAATCAGCTTGGGAACGTAGTGCTTGGTTTCCTTCGCCAGCCAGCGCGTCTCGGCCAGCTTCCAAAAGTCGCGGCTCCCGACGCGGTTAATCGCGCGCTGAATGCGACCCCCACCGGCGTTGTAGCCCGCCCATGCCAAGTACCAGTGTCCAAACTGGCGATGCAGTTCGAGCAGGTACCGCGATGCGGATACTGTGGCTTTGATGGGATCGCGGCGCTCATCGACCCAAAAATCTTGCTTGAGTCCAAAGCGCTTTCCTGTGCTCGGAATGAACTGCCATGGGCCCGCAGCGCGTGCGCGCGAGTAAGCCTGCGCCGAAAAGCCGCTTTCAATCATCGCCAAGTAGACGGTGTCTTTGGGCATGCCCTCCTTTTCAAGGAGCGACTGCATCATCGGGACGTAGCGCGTGGCCCGCGACATCCATTTGCGAAACCATTTGCGACCGGCGCCACGGAAAAATTCGATGTACTGCGCGACCACAGGCTGAAGCTCGACGGGAATGTCGTACGCATCGCGAACGCGTGAAATGTCGAACGAGGCGAGGTCGGTGATGACCCCGAGCTCGTTCAGCGCGTCCTCGCGGAGCGAAAACTCAAAGTCTTTCTCTTCCAGGCGCGCGCGCAGCGGGCTGGTCACGCCCAAGCGAGACATGGCGCGCCGGATTTCAGTCTCCGGATTCGACACCGGGCCCAATACGGTCTTCTCCTCAAGTGCGCGAATAGCTTCCAGTTCTTCGGACGCCTTCTCGACTTCTTCGGAGGCTTCGGGCTCACCTTCGGCTTCCGGAGGCGCTTCTGCCGGAGCGGTATCCGCTTCGGACGCAGCCGCAGACGCCGCCGTAGCCGCAGAGACGGACGCTGCCGCGGTCGGGGTCGCGACCGGGGGGTGGGTAGCCGTCGCCGGGGGCGCCGCGGCCGTGGCCATCAACAGGAGAAAATACGGCAAGGTCATCGGTGCGGTGGGGCGAAAGAGAGACCGTAAGACGGGGCTCTGGGATGGGTCAAACTTCTACCGCGTCTTCGCTTCGCGCGTTTGGGCGGTATGCCCAGGCCCGAGAATGAGCGGCAGATACTTTTCCCACTCAAAGTGCGGTGAGTTCTCGGGGTCATGACAAGACACACACAGCCTCTTGTCCATTCTGCGGCGAATGTTGGCCGCAGTCGGATTCAGGAGGTGAAGCGAGCCGGGCCCGTGGCACGACTCACAGCCCACCGAAGTTCGCCCGGCGATGTGAACGACATCGCAGACGCCGCCAGGCGCTTGCCATCCCGTGACGTGGCATCGAATGCACTCCAGGTGATGCTGTTTTCGTTTTTCCTTCAACGTGGCGTACGCGTTGGCGTGCGGGGTGCCCATGAAGACGGCGCTGGCCTCCTCGTGGCACGAAGCACAGGCGTCGGAACCGACATAGTCCGCTTCACCGACGCCGGCGGTAGGGCACGGGGTGGGGTGCTGGCGAGCCCACATGACATTCGCCGCGCCGACTTGCCGGTCATGCTTCTCGACCATCGCAGCAATTCGAGGACTTTCAGGAAGCGAAGACTCCACCGAAATTCGCCGCAACGAGAACGTGCCCAAAGAAAGCTCCGGAGTGCCACGAGCGAGTATTTCGGTGCGGCGTTGGACGAGTTCAGCGCTTTTCTTTTTCAGCAGAACCTTCTTTTCGGATGACACGCCCGGGTCGTTGGCCAAGGACGCGTAAAGCGCCAGCCGCTTTGTAAGCGCTTCAACCTCTTGGGCTGCGCTTTCACCCGTGGTCAGCAAGCGGGGTCGGGCGTCACCCTCGAGAAGGAACTCCAACCGCAGCAGGGCGCGTCCCTTCGAAGCCAACTGAACAATCGACAGTTCGTCTTGCTGTACCTGCCTCGAGACTTCCGCCGAAAGGTCACCCGGGCTGTGACCGACAACCACGACGTCGAGCGAAGGTGCCAGCGCGCTTGCTGAACGAACGGCGTCCTCCCAAGAAAACGTCGCAAGCCCGACGACAAGCGCCGAGCCGCCGTCTCTGGCGCGCCGCGCGCCCTCCAGGAGTTCGTCTGGCGAGCCGCCCACAGCAATGGCGACGGGCGTTTTCCCGAGGCGCGCGCTTTGGCCCGGGCGGATGTCCGGCAACCCGAGACTTCGCCGAAAGGCCTTGCCCCGTGCATCGTCCCAAGAACCCACGGCGCGTGCCGATAGCCGGAGGGCCCGCATGATTTCTGCCAGGGTGCGCGCGCGCTGCTCGGCTTCGCGCACCTCCGCTTCTGGCGTGGGCAAATGCTCGTCAAAGAGCGAATTGCCGCCATCGACATAGAAAAACGACGTGCCTTGGGCGCGCGCCGCTTCAATTGCATGTGCAAGTTTCGCGATGCCGCCCCGCATGTGTTCGTTGCACCCGCAGGGAGCAAGGTAACCCCGAACGTCCGCTGACAGCATCAGGGTTCCGTGAGAAGCCGCCCACGCGCCATTGCCGGCGAGGGCGAGCACCACAACGAAAAGCCGCATCACCAGAGGATGCTCTGCACCAGTTCGTCGACTTTTTCGCCCAGCGCGTCCAACCCGTTGGCCTTCGACAGCGAACCATCGGCTCCGACCTGCTCCGCGAGCTTGCGAAGTTCTTCGTCCGGCAGACTGGAAAACAGCACGATGGGAATGTCTTGCGTGCCGTATTCATTCTTTAAGGTGCGACAAATGTCCGTGCCCTTCGCCTCGGGCATGTGAATGTCGGTCAAGATGAGGTCGGGCTTCCAGACTTGGAGCGTTTTTTCGAACTCGACCAACGTGGAAGTGGCTTTGACCTCGTAACCACGTGCCTCCAGCACCGCCTTCTCCATGGCGAGCGTGATTTCGCTGTCGTCAATGAGAAGAATCTTGCGCTTGTCGTCCAACGCGAACGTGCTCCGTCGGCAAACCTACCTCTCGCTTACCACGTTGACCTCGTTTCCAAAACCGGTCAGAAGGCCCGCCGGGGGTAGACGGTGGACGTGTGCAGGAGCCTCGCTTTGAAGTTGCGACCGATGGCTCTCAGCTTTCTTGTTCTCGTGAGCCCTCTGGCGCTTGCGATGTTGAACAAGGGTTTGGGCCCGCCCCCACCCACGGTGGACCGCACCAACCCACTCAGCGTCGTTCAGGGGTTCTTGGAGTCGGCCCATCAGGGGAACTACGCGTCGGCCGCGCACTACTTGTCGGTCGATCACCTGGCCCCTCAAGACCAAGCCACGCTAGGCCCAAGGCTTGCCCGCCGGCTGCGCTTCGTCGTCGACCGCGAATTGGGATTGGACCTCTCGACCATCACCCGCAACCCCGAAGGCCAGCCCGAAGGGACACGTGTTTTGGAGCTGGGCGTCATCGCGGTCGGGAAAGTGAAGTACCCGATACGACTTGCTCGCGTTTCGCAGGCCGAAGGCGACGACATTTGGCTTTTTGACCGCAGCACGGTGCGCGCCATCGACGGCCTGTTTACCGTCGTGGGCCCTCCCTTGGGCGACGCCATTCCAGAGGTGCTGACGCGCCGAACAGCCTTTGGTCTCGAAGGCTGGCAGTGGATTGGGCTTTTGGGACTTTTGTTTCTTGCTGCGGTGCTCGCCCGCTCGCTCGAGGCCTTGGTGCTGGCGACGGGCCGGCAACTGACGCCCTATACGCACCTGCATTGGGACCAAGCTGCCGTCGATTCTGGACAAGGGTCTTTGCGGATTCTGCTCTTTGGCCTGGCCATGTTCGCGGCCTCGCGCGTTCTGCTGCTTCCCCCTGCGGCCGCGGCCACCGTCGAACTCGTCGCGCGCTCCATCACCATTGTTTCCGTGGGTTGGTTCTTGACGCGGTTTATCGACGCGTTTGCGATGCATTTGGAGACGACCGTTCGGTCCGAAAAGGACCCGGCGCGCATGCGCAGCGTGCAAACGCAGGTCGCTGTCCTGCGCCGCGTGGTGTTGGTGGGCGTTTGGCTCATCGCGGGTGCGTTGTTGCTGATGCAGTTTCGGGCGGTCCGGACGCTCGGAGTTTCGCTGCTCGCGTCCGCCGGTGTGGCGGGTCTCGTCATCGGTCTTGCCGCCCAAAAGTCGATTGGCGCGCTCTTGGCCGGAATTCAGCTGTCGGTCACGCAACCCATTCGCATTGGCGACAACGTCACGGTTGAAAACGAATACGGCACCATCGAGGAAATTCGGCTGACGTACGTCGTCGTTCACCTCTGGGACTCGCGGCGTCTCATTGTGCCGATGAACTATTTCTTGGAAAAGCCGTTTTTGAACTGGAGCAAAAACGTCACGGGGCTTCAGGGCACCGTCTCGATGCATGTCGACTTCACGGCCGACGTCGCAGCCATTCGAACTGAAGTGGCCAAAGCGATGCTGACGCCCGAAATCGCCGCCCTGTGGGACGGCAACACCGCCAGCGTCCAGGTCACCGAAGCGAGCGACCGGACGCAAACCCTGCGTGTGCTTGTCAGCGCGGCGGACCAGTCCAAATTGTTCGACTTGCGGTGTCTCCTGCGGGAAAAGCTGATTGGCATTGTCCGTGCGCACCCCAAGTGGCTTCCCACGCAGCGGACGTTTCCCGCGCCTCAAGACAATCTGCGCTGAGCGCCACCTGTGAAACAGACTTGACGCTGGGCACTTCACGCGCCCAAATGCGCCGGGCTCCGACGGAAGCCCACGGAGGAACACCGCTCATGACTCGACGCCTGACTCGACGCCTGACTCGATCGGCAGCGCGCACGTTGTTTTTGGCTGCATCTCTTTTGGCTGCTGGAGTGATGGCGCAAGAGCGAGGACGAACCGATGGGCCAGAAGGGTCGGAAATCGGCAAGGGCGGTTACCAGCGGCTGAACGCCAGCCGTTTTTCGCTCAACCTGAATTGGGGTGCAGCGCTCGACTTTTCGCCCATCGGCGGAACGCCGATGTTTGTGGGACTCGACTTCGCCTGGTGGGGCGACGAGTGGTACCAAATTGAGTTGGGCGCCGACTACATCTTCAATTCGCAGCGGGTTGACATTCAAGTCGGCCCAAGGTTTCGCACGCCGTTTTTCCCGGTGAGCTTCAGCGGCGCGTTGAAGGCAGGCGCCGTGATTTTCGCGCCGGTGGGGGCGGTGCGGTTTCTCCTGACGCCAGAGGTCGGGGTGGATCTGATGATCGTCAACCACGTCATCGTCGGCATCGCCTACGGCCTGGACATTCCGCTCGGCGGTGGCTCATTGGTGAACAAGGTGTTTCTCAATATTGGGTATCGGTTCTAATGCTCCTCCTCGCTATGACCACGACGCCTCGGGAGGAGCATTGCCATGTGGATTGAACTTCTGACAGCCCTGTGCGTGTCTCAATCGCCAGCGGGCATGCCCAGCACTGCCCCCAGCACCGCTCAAGGGGCACCGGTTTCGGTCTCGTTTCCGGCGGGGACGACCGATACCATCAACATCGTTCAATGGGACGGCAACGCGCTTCCCAAAGTATATGAGCGCAGCAGCCAGTTGCCGCTCACAGACGAGGGCCTCCAGAAGCTTTCGAAGGCCTTCGACCCAGCACAGCTCGTCAAGATGATTGAAGAGCGCCGTTGTGCCTGCGACGCGTCGCCCGAGGGTCTCATCAAACTCAAAGAGGCCGGTGTGCCGAAGCAAGTCATCGCGGCCGTCTCGCTGCACTCGCTGCCGCCCAATCGCGCGCTCAATTTGCTCATCACCCTCGACTTCACCGGCAATGGCAGCAAAGCGCGAGACGCTTTTTTCTACGTATTTATCGACGATGGTGACTGGACCCGCGTGCTGAGCGCGAACATCGGTGACTTGCTCGCCCGCAAGAACGCCAACGAAGTGCAAGTCGACCGAAGCGACCTCACCCTGATGCGCGAAGCGCGACGCATCATGCTGCCGGGGCAAGTGGCGCTGAAGCGCTACGGCAAACACACTGCCATGGTGGTGGCGTCGGCCAATCCGGTGTTGACGCATCCGTCTCAACTCAAAGCGTGGGAGCGACGCCGTGCGCAGGTTTACACTTTCGACTATCCCGCGAGTTCTGTGACCAACCAATGCCGCTTGATGGCAGGGTACCGGCGTGACCCGGTGCTCGACTTCAAGTGGAACTTCATCACCAGCCGATTCGAATGCGAATGGGAATGAGACACATGATGCCAAACCGACTCTTTTTGACGTTGCCGCTCTTGGCCGTCGCAGCTTGCGGGCCGCGCGTGTTCACCCGTGGGGTGTACGAAGACCCCAATACCATCGAAATGCTGTCCGACCAGTTCAACGAAAATGACTTACAACTCATCGCCAAGAAGATGGTCGGTTCGCTGGAAACCTCGGCTCAGTTCGCGCGGATTCAAGGCCAGCCCATCATCATTGTGGGCAAGATGAAGAACAGCACGTCGGAACACATCGACATGCAGTCGCTCGCAGACCGCATTCAGGTGCAGCTCGCCAAGTCTGGAAAGTTCGCTTTCATGGACAAGCGAGCGCGCGAAGAAATCGCCACCGAATATGAGTACCAACAGTCGGGCTATGTTCGGCCTGACGCAGCGAAAGGCCCGGGCGAGCAAGCGTCTGCGGACTACCTGTTCACGGGAGAAATCTCGTCGATTATTCAGGAAGTCGGTGGCGACAAGCTTGTCTATTACAAGATGACGTCCAAGCTGCATAACCTGCGCTCTGCGGTCATCGAGTGGACGGACGAGAAAGAGCTTCGCAAGAAGTTCATCAAGCAGAACGCCACCTGGTAGTCGCGCGGACCTCACCGCAGAAATCGCTTGTGTTGAGCACGCCTCGCCACCCGCTTCTCGCCTCGTGCGCTTGTGCGTTGTTTCTTTGGGGGTGCGCGGGAGACTACGTTGCGCGCACGCGAAGCATTCGTCAGGCGTACGAAGCCGAAAAGTACGACGCGGCGTTGGCGGAATTGGGCCGCCAAGAGAAAGAACCCGGCAAAGACCGACTGCTTTACTTGATGGACCGCGGCATGGTGCTGCATGCGGCCCAGCGCTACGAAGAAAGCATCAAGGTGTTGGCGGAGGCGGACCGTCTGGCGAAAGAGCTCGACGTCGTTTCTGTTTCTGAAGAAGCGCACGTCTTGTTGTCGAACGAGCGCGAACGTCATTACCGCGGTGAAGACTTTGAGAAGTTGATGATTTCAGTGCTTCAGGCGCTCAACTACGCGCGCTTGGACAAAGACGAAGACGCCCTGGTGGAAGTGCGCCGCGTCAACGAGCGGCTCACCAAAATGGTGCGGGACGAAAAGAAGCCCTATGAGCAGCTCGCCATCGCTCGGTACTTGGGTGGCGTCTTGTATGAAGACCAAGGCAACGCCGACTCGGCCTTCATCGACTACTGGGCCGCCTACAAGCTTCAGCCCAAGTTGGGGGCACTGGCCGATCCGCTCGTGCGTTTGGCGCGCGAGACGGCGCGAGAAGACGCGTACCGCGAGCTGCGAAAGAGTTTCCCCGACGTCTCCGATGCGTCGCTTGCACCGAATGAAGGGCAGCTGCTGGTGTTGGTCGAAGCGGGGCGTTCGCCAGAGAAGGGGAGAACCACCCGCGAGGCGCAGCCCGGCAATATCATCGACATTCCTGTGTACGTTGACCGGGGCGCCCCACCCATTGTGGCGGTCACGGTCGGTCAGCTCACTCGCCGCACCGTGGCGGTGACCAACTTGCGCGACGTCGCGCGAATTCACCTCAACGAGCGCGTCGGCCGGATGATTGGTCAGCAAATCGCCCAGGCGGCTGTGAAAGCGGGCGTTGCCGCGGGCGTTGGCGCTGCCACCAAGAGCGCCGGACTTGGCGCCTTGGCGTTTCTTGCACTGACCATGCTGAATGCGCCGGACTTGCGTTCTTGGCTCTCGTTGCCGGCGACGTTTGAGCTTGCCCGCTTCCGCCTGCCTGCCGGGCCCCACACCGTGCGTGTGGATGCCGCGGGCAGGGTGACGGAGCACCCCGTGGAAGTGCGGCCTGGCCGCGTTTCGCTTTTGTTGTTGCGGCGGTATTGACAGAGAAGGCCGATCCCGCCAGGCTTAAGTATTTGATTATTAATACGTTTTTGGTCTTGGTCTTTCGCGCGCGGAATTCGAAGAGTTCAGCAACATTTCGGACGAATTGACGAGAATATGTTGTTTCGAAGGTGACTTATGATTGGTCCGCTCCCGCCGTCTCCGCCCCCACCAGCCTCCAACGCTCTCGACAGTCTTCGTCCACAGCACGCGGTCGTCGCCACTGTGACGACACCGCCCCGAACGCTTGAACAAACCCTGAAAGACACTTTCGTTGATTTGCCCGATGGCCGGCGCATGCGCCTGGAGGTGCCCGCGGCGCACGCCGAGCAAGGGGTCGCGGCCCGGGCGGTCTTGGCCGACGTGCAGGTGGCCGCACGTCAGGCTGGCCAAGTTCGCGTCGACGAGGGCGATGAATTCGTCTCCCCTGAGGATGCGATGCGCGCGGAGTTGAAGATCCGCCTCATGGCCCTCGCAAACAGCGAAGTTCTCGTACCGGCCTTTGCCCAGGTACGTGCGAGCAACAAACGTGTCCTGAACGCGAATGGAACTTCGCCCAAAACGGATGATGAGTTCCTTCTCGCCGCGGCCCGCGACATCGCAGTCGCCACTTGGCGTCGTGCGGCGCAACCCAGCTCGCCACGCGAGGTGCGGGAGGTCCTTTGGCCAGGCATCGAAACACTGGCGAAGTCGCGCGAGGCGTGGATGATCTTGCAGTTTGAAACGGGTGTCCGTGCAATATTTAATCCTGGTTTCTCCTATCAGGTTGGGTCGCAAGAAGTTCGCAGCCGACTGGTGAGGGAACTTGACCCGGGTCGCACGGGCATTATCACCGGTCGCCTTCCCGACGAGCTTAGGGCGTTGATCACCGACTTCATGATTGACGTCACCGCGGGGAGCTCCCCTCGGTGATGACGCATCGCGTCTAGATTTCGGTTCGCCTCTTCGGCCCCGTGTCCGGGCCACATGTCCGATAGGACGCCATCGGCGGTGAGTCCATGATGCGAGTCATGGAGAGGACTCAAGCACCACGTGGCCAGACGATGGCGCTGTTCGCGCTTTCGATGTTGCTGCTCGTCTTCATGGTGATGATCACGCTCTCGCTCGGGACGCGCGTGAAGGAGCGAATCGAGCTTCAGACCGTGGCGGATGCGGCGGCCTATAGCGGTGCGGTGATGACCGCGCGCACTTACAACACCATCGCGGTTCTGAATCGCGTGAACATTGCGCACATGGTGGCCGCAGCAGGAACGCAGTCGCTCAACAGCTGGATGTCGGCGCTGATCTCTGCCACCGGGCGGTCGTACGGCCTCTTGGACGACTGGGTCCGCTACCGGCTCGTGCCACAAGCGGCCTTGGGCAATTTCTGCGCGCAATTCACGATGTTGTACATCAACGGCGTCATCAATCCCGTGGACGCATACCAGCTGGGCCTCATGCCTCTTTCCAGGCTCACCTGGGAACTGGGCTCGCAGGGTGCATTGTTCGTGCGAGATGACGTTGCCCTAGCACGCGACGTGGGCCGGCGCTTCGCGGCAGGCAATGCGCTCTTTCTTTTGCAGACGGTGGAGTCGTTAGGAATTCTGCGTGGACATCTCGACGACCAAGACCTCGGCGATGAGATTGGCCGAAATGCGGTCGCGGGCACGAAATACCCGACAGAAATCGTCGCACCACCCGGGGCTGATGCCGTGAGTCTGGATGAGAGTGGTGTGGACCTCCCTGTTGGCATCCCTGCTGGTTGCCAAGGCCCCGTCTGCTGGCCACCTGCATACATCCCAGATGAAATCGCGATGGCTGCCATGGGGACGCGTGGGTATTCATTTGTAACGGGTCGAGCCGACGGAAACATTATTCGCGACCGCTTGAGCGATCTCCTCAACGACGGAACGGGCGCCGGTATTTCCGTTTTTCCAAGGTACTTTCAAGTGATCGTTCCCACCGGCAACCTGTTCGCAGCCGAGGGCACGATTTTTTCGCGCACAGGGCCGCGAATCACCCTTGAATGGGAGGACTACCGCGGCAGCACCTACTGGTCCAACCTCCCCTACGCCAGCCACGCGTCGCCCGCGTTGCTCGGGATGATGGGGATGTTCATGTTCTCAGACGACCACGGGAGGTTGCGTTTGAGGATTCGCCCATTCGGGATTCTGCCCACCGCGGCTTTTCCGCTTCAGTTGTTCCCCATCCCCTGTTCGGGTGGCATCATCAGACCGCGCGTCGGCGGTGGGTTCCCCCCTGGACCTGGCTGGGTGAACTTCGGCGCGAGCGTCGCCTCGACGGGCTTACCGGTAGGGGCGCTGCACACGATCGACCGCCCCTCGCCGGAATTCGGACCTGCTGGGATGTGGTTGGTCAGTTACGGTGCCTTCATTTTGCCGAATGCATTGAGACTGGGTGAGGGAGCTCACTGGGAGGTACTCGGGCCAGCGAACCACCGCACAGGTTTCGCGTTTATGCCCTGGTTGTACGCGATTCCGCCGCTCCTGACGTTCAATTACACGCAGCTGAACGAGCCCGACAACAATTTCGGGCAGCCGAAGCTCTATTCATTGATTGAGCGAGATTACGGGGTTCGTGCAGCGACCGCTCCACGGAGTCGGGACCCGTGGGACTTCATCGATTACACCGCCAGTCTGGGAGGTTCTGGAGGCGAGCGGTTTAGCCAGACGGCGACTGAGGGTGGAAATGCGTCGGCAGCGTTTGCCACGGGAATGGCTTACTACCATCGAAGCGGAACCGCCTTCGGCGAACACTGGGAGGAGCCGCCAAACTTCTTGAATCCCAGGTGGCGGGCGACGCTGGTGAGCCCCGACATCGAAGCGTTGGAGCGTCGACGCATGATGGGCGGCGGTTCCGACATCCGCCAAACGCTGCAGGCATCGAACAACCCCGAGGCGGTGCGTGTGTTTGACGCGCTGAACGCCATCAGTCCCAACGTAGGGGGTGAACGCCACCTGATAGGTGCACAATGACGCCTTTGCGAAACATCGGGCGAGGCCAGGCCCTTGTCGAAGCGGCATTGGGGACTTTGGTTTTAGTCACTGTGCTTGTTTTTGCCATTGCGTTTGGAGAAGTGGTTTATGTCGCCCTCAAGCTTCAAGAAGGCGCTGCGTCGGCGATGTGGGACTCGACCGCGCGGCGGCACCACCGTCCTCGTTTGAACGGGTTGGGGGCGATTTCGCCCTTGGGTGGTGGACTCGCTGGCCAAACGAACGCGGCCTCTGCGGCCTCTGCCGCCGATGCCACGCAGCGCTATTCGGACCTCGACGGCCGGAGTTCGGTCACCGGGGGCAACGTTTCATACGTTTTTACTCAAGTGATTTCGGGCTCGGTGCAGGTCACCTGTGACATCGATGCCGACATTTCGCATCGACCTGGGGGGTTCTTCGGGGGTGCCCTTTACCTGGCGATGGGGTTTCGGCAGGTCTTCCCCGAAAACGAGGGCGAAGCTTGCACGGCGTCAGGAGCGTTCCAGCCGATTCGAATTCCGCAGGAACTCGGCCCGTGGTTTCGGTTCCCACAAATCCCCGGTGCCCAGCTTGCACCCCGCCGAATCTGCGGTGTGGGGCGCCCCGTGAGTCAGGACTGTACGCAGTCTCGTTTCTCCACAGTGATTGACGACTGGGGATTGTCGGGTCGAAGCGAATCGCAGTTTTGCTACCTGATGCCTGACGACAATCCGATTCTCAACGGTACGGTCTATTCCTTGCCCTCGCTGGCGCTCTGCCAAAGTCCGCTCCGGGGCATGGCGAACATTCTGTTTGAGACATCGTCTATGGCGTTTGGGTTCCCACCCCTCGGCGGTCGAGGCGGTGCGTCGGCCATCGTCAACCGCTATACGGGGCGGTTGCCAAACGGTTTTTCTGAAAACCGCTTTTGGATTTCAGCGCCGGGAGAAGAGCTGACGGACTATCAGCAGGTCACTGGCGTTCGTTTGGTGAACCCAATGACCGGCTTGGGTGCTGGTTTGGCAACGGACTTTGGGAGGCCATTTTCGCTGCCGATCTTTCGAACAGCGATGCAGCCTTTCCTGCCGAACATCCATCCTTCGACCCCAGGCGGGTCCATCTACAATCCCACGGTGCCTGTGATGCTTGTCCCCAACGCGTATCTGCAATCCGAGCGCAACCGGACCGAGTGTTTCTTGGGGCAGGCGTGCAACGAACCCGCGCCTTGGTGGGGAGGCCGTCCGGCGGGATAGGCGATGCTCTTCGCACCACTTCTCGTTTCTCTTTGCTTGGGCCAGTCGCTTGCCAAGCCCACTTTCGAATGGAAAGTGCCGGAAGCCTTGGGGCGCATGGAGATTCAAGGCGAGACGATGGCCGATGGCGTTCCGGTTCGAATGCGAGTTGTTCGGACCAAGGCGAACTACAACTATCTCTTGCAGTGGTTCGCCGACTATTTCGAAAGCTGGGGTTTTTACGTGGCACCGCCGGACCGGCAACTCCGGTCGCCTGCTGCGCCCATGATTACCGCGCTCGATACCGCATCCAACATCACGTACACTGTCATCTTCCAGCCCGGGCCAAAGGGAACCTTCTCCCTTGTTCTGGCTGAGGCGGATCACTCTCGAAAGCAAAAATCGCCACCAGCCGGAGACTTCGTACCGTTGCCCGAGGGTGCGAGCGATGTGTTCCGTTCACAATTGGAAGGCACACGAACGCTGACTTTTCGGGTCTCGCAGCCGCGGAACGCAGTGATGCGATTTTACCGCGTACAGCTTGAAAAGAGAGGCTTCCGGCAAGAAGAGGGCACGTTTCAGAAGGACGGTACGCGAATTCAGGTCAACGCGGTCGCCGTTCCAGGCGGGAAGGAAACCGCGGTCAATATAATGGAGGTTTCCGATTCCCCATCGCCGGAAGCTTCGTCTGAGCGTTCCTTAGCACCATGAGCGCGGCGGCTTCGGCAGGAGACACCGCGCGGGGTGTTCGACCCTCCACGGTGAGCGCTCCATTTTTCCCCACCAGCACCGTACCCGTTTTGTCTCGCTTCTGTCGCTCATCCGGAAAAGTGAAAATGTCCTCACGGAAAGTGGCCGTGCCCGACAGGGGCACCTCCCCGCTGACGTATTGGGCAGACAACTCTTCGCGCTGGCGCTTAGAGGCGTTGAAATAAATGTAGGCCTTTCCAGGGGAGTTGCCGGGGACGAGCCATACAAGTCCGTGAAATCCGACGCCACGAGACCTCACGGGCGCTGTGGGATCCGTGGGCGCATCGAGTGGCAGGGGCCGAGCCATCAACTGATTCCCAGCTTCGTAGATTTCGACGTCAAACAAGGCCGTCTCCACACCATTCACAATGTCGAACACTCCGAACGCTCGCACCGGGGCTCCATAGGGAGCCACGTCTCTCAGCAGGTGGCGAGGATGTTTCCCCAATTCGGCTGCGTCGAAGCGAGGCGCCTTCTTCACAAGCTTACCGACGACAGTATTGCCTTCTCGAATCAACACCGGTTCGTTGGGGTAACCATCGGCATCGAATACTCTCACCGGATCTACGCTGAAAGGCCGTGTGAGCTGCATGACCGGTGACTCGCGCACCCGAAGCGTCGTGAGCCTCTCCCGGGGCTGCGGTGGAACACCTGTCACACCGCGTTGTTCGCCGATGCCTGGCGGGTACGCCGGAGAGGAAAGTGGCAACAGGGGAGCAGAATTTGAGTCGAAACGATCCGTCTGCTCCGCGGGGAGATTGGTCGCTGATGTCACCCATGACGCGAGCCCCTGTGCTTCGCCGACCACGGTCGATCCCACCATCGCGGCCGCACTCAGGAACGCCATGGTCCTGCGCGACAATGCTCGCACTTCTGGGAGCTGGGCCAAAAGATGCTGGTACTGCCGCAGGGCCGTGGCCGCAAAGCGATGGACCGACCCCGCCCCGCCGTGCGCGCTTGGAAGAAGGGGGTTCGAAGACCCCAACCCAGTCGTTTCCCGCATCGTGTTCACTCGCACACTCCTCACCATCACCACACGCAACCCTTACCCGCACAAGACAGCTGGCCAGCTTATTGTCGGAAACGCTCGCCTACAGTTGCGTACATCCCAATTTCGTTCGAAAGCTAGGGCCGCACTTACAGTAAAGCAACCGCCGAAACGCCTGAATCGTCGTCAACATCCTTGTTCGAAGCGCCGGATGAAATCGCGCTGTCGTGTGGCGTCCTTGGTCCAACCCTCGTTGCTCAAGGACCGGGCGCATGAAGCATTGAGGCGAGGGTCGATGCGCCGCGCGTCCTCTTCTGTGAATGCTTTCCCCAGAAATTTCACGGCGAATTGGATCAGCAGCTTTCGCTCTGAATAGGCCCAGAGCAGCGCCTTCGCGCTAAGCGCTTCCGAGACCTCGAGGTCCTTCAGGGAAGGCATCTCCTGTCGTTGGGTGGCGAGGAAGCCCACGAATGCGTCAACGACGTCCCCGGAGCCTGCGCTCAGGGCCAGTGTGGTCCCTAGAAACGTCCTTGTATTGAGCTGCAGCATCATCACGGCGCGTGCAAGGCGCTCTTCCGCGCTCATCCCGATAGGGTCAAATCGATATCCAGACAATTCCTCGTCTTCGCTCAGATGAGGAGCTTTGCCCACCATCTCGCGGTCGAAGGCGTAAGCATCCGTGGCGATTTCATTGGCACGTTTGCTGTCGAAACCCCGACGGCTCTTGGGCGTTGGGTTGGTGGCCTGAGCGCGACCCGTTTCCGCCGAAAGAAGAGCTGCACACGGAACCGTTGTTGCCGCAGCAACAAACGCTTTCGCCAATTGGCCCAACATGGTGCGGCGGGTCAGCTGGCGAGGGGCGCGAGTCGCAACTGCCATAGAGTTACTCATCACGAGGGATTATCTGCCCCATCGTCACCAGAGTTGCGCGGCGGACGCAGGCGCGCAGATTTGATCGATTCTTCTTCAGGCCAGGCGACAGCGACCGCTTAAGCCGGCGGAATGCTGAGGTTTCCACCGTGGTCGTCCGCGGCGCACAACGGCTTTTAGCAGGCCAGTACTGTCGCTGCCGCCGGAGGGTAGCCATCCCGAGCACGGTGCGTACTGACGATTCGAGGACCGCGCGGCAACCATGGTGTGTCGCCGGCAGATAATTGTCCGAAGCCATGGCGGGCCCAAGAAAAATCGTTCCGCACGCTCCGCGCATTCGCACCACACCTCCAAAGCCGCGGACAAAGCCGCGGAACGGCAGTGGGAAGGTTGAGCATCCCGCCCCGAAGCCGGCTCAAGACGATGACCTATTTCGCCAGGAAAAAAAGCGCGGCGTAGACCCGCCACACGCTAATGCCCCCACACCCCCGGGCGCACAAATCCCGACGGCTGACGTTCATGCGACGCGTGAAGTCGTGACGCCCATCGTCGCGGCCGTCGGCAGGCTTCACGCGCTCATCGACGCATTCTGCGAAAGCGCAAGAGACCCTCAGACTTGGGAGCAGCGCGTGCGCCACGCGCTTGCCGAGCTCGGCCAGAGCCTCACGATCACTGAGTTTAGTCCAGCGACGGAATCACAATGGTTCTGGCCGTGGGTGACGTTGACTTCAGGAATTCGCACCCTGGTACCGAAATTCGTGGCCAGCGGTGAGATGACCAGTCTGGCGTCGAATCGCGCACTCGAGACGCTCATGCAATTCGAGACCCCTCGTGCGCTAGAACTCCCCCGCAAAGTTGAAGCGCTTTTCAAGGAGGGCGAGTACGGCCGCGCCGCGGCGCTCGCCAACTGTCTGCCGGAGGAGTCGCACGCGGGACAGCTTGCGCAGTTCGGACTCGTCGTCGACGCTATTCATGCTGGGAGCGTACCCCTCGTTGAGGCGCATTTGGGCATGCTCCTGCCCCCCAACCCAGCAGACGGTTTATCGCTCGTCGCATTCCAGGACATACTTCTGTCGGCCGAAGTTCACACATCTCCCAATAAGCTTTCCGAGATTGCGTTCGACAAGCTCGCGAGCCCAGAGACCAACCCGCTGTGGCTTCGTGCGCTGGCGAGCACGACAACACCCGAGGTGCGTGTTCCGCCCGGCGAGCTGCGGGCAGCGTGGATACGCGCGGGAGAGGCGCTCACCCCTGCGCGACTGACAGCTGCGTCGCGCCGCCTATCGCGTGAAGCGCGCACCGACGTCGCCGACAATCTCGGCTTCGGTGCCCCCGAGGCGCAGGATTTCTTGAGCGAGATGCGAACCTTCCGGGATGACTTGCTGGCCAGTTCACGTTTCCCGAAAGAAGAGCTCCCCCACAGTGTCGCCGGCGTCGCTGTTGACCCACAGGTCTTCTCGCCCGGCGGTGGACAAATCTTTCGTCGCAGCTTGGGGGAGGTCCTCTTATTGCTCGATGGCTCTGGCACTGGGCACTTGCGCGGCGTGGCAGAGGCAACGGTGTCCAGCGAACCTCGTCTCGACCCCAACTGTGCCGACACCCTTCTGCTCGACAGACAGATGTCGCTCGAAACGTTGCCCCACGACGTGTTTCACGGCTTGGCCAAGCTGTTCCTCGAGCGCGCTCCCCCATCTGTGCGCGAGGCCCTCGGAGGACAACCCAACACGGCTCTCCCCCACACCGTTCGCCGTGCCCTGGATCTCGACGCGGACCGGTCTTTGCTTGAAGTCACACTCGACCTGGGCGAGAGGAAACGCTGGGGTTTCGAGTTTCAAAACGCTTTCGCCCTTTTTCATTCGCCCGAAACGATGGCGTCCCTCTTCGTCCGCGACCTCAAGTTATTTGAGCTCACCGTCGGGTTGCTGCGCGGACATAGGCGGTGGAAATAAAAAGGTCTGCAAGGATAAACATTTACGCCGTAGGCGGAAGACGCCAAGGGGCTTGTGGCCGCTGCCTCTCGAATGCCTACGGCACCGGCGGACAATTTTGCGTCTGAAAGAACACCTGTTTCGCCGGGGTCATCATGCGCATGGTGTAGCTGGCGGGGATCGGAACATCGAGTTGGCCTGCCGTCATGCGCGTGTTCATCTCGGCGCCAACGGCGGCGTCTTGGAACGTGTTCGGGTTTTGGTCCCACTCCGTCGCCGGACGGACGGGCACGAGAAAGTTGATGCCTGGGTTTCCGACGAAGCCATAGTGTGCGCGAATAATCCACGAGATGACGTTGCTCGCCCACGGAATGCGCATTCGGTACCAATAAATCAGGCGCACTTCGAGGCGTTGTTCCTCCGGGGTGGTGGTCGGGTCGTCAAAGTCATTGTCTTGTCCGTCCGGGCCAATCACTCCTGGCAGGGGGCTCTCTCTGAAAATCCACAGAGGGACAAAGGGCTCAGCGCCCGCACCGTTTTGGCGGTCGCGCAGCAGGGTAAACGCCGCGACAAATCGGTCGGCCGGGGTGCCGCCAGGCACGACGTTGGGTGCCATGAACGACGTCACATTCGGCACGATGGCGGCCAGCGCAGCCTGGGTCATGCGGACGCAATCGCCGTGGTTCACGCTGCCAGCGCGTGTCGCTTTAAACGCGGCGTAGTGCGCCATGATGCGGGCGTGCATCAAGAGTGACAGCTGAATCGTGCCCAGTACGAAAAACAGCACCAAGGGCATGATGATGACCGTTTCAACCGCGGCCTGGCCGCGGTGGCCTGGCCGGCTTCTTTGATGGCGCAAACCCAGCACGATGCCGCCATCATCTCTGAGCGCCCCCCAGAATGCATCGGTCGAGTGGACCGAAGTCCGTTTCGGCGACGAATTTATGAGAAGGTGCGCCACGGCATGGGCTTTCTCCCTCCAAATGGTCTGACTGCGCTGGGTTACGCCGGGCTGGTCGCGCTTTCGGCCGTGACGAGCGCAGCATTGCCCGCGCCACGCACGCAACGCGCCAAGAGTGACCTTTTGGCGTTGGCGTCGGGACTGATGCTGGGCGCGGCGTTTTTTCACATGTTGCCCGAGGCCATTGAGCAGGGGTCACGGATGGCATTGGCACTTGTGCCTGCCGGCTTCTTCGTCTTGTTTGCGCTGGAGCGCACGATTCTCGTGCACACTTGCGAGGAGCCACCGGACTGCCATCATCACCATTCGGCGCTCGGAATGACTGCTCTGGTCGGTTTGTCAGTCCACACACTGTTTGATGGCATCGCGCTTGGGGCGGCGTCGGCAGAAGGGGTAGGTTCCACCGCGTTCTTGGCTATTGCCGCGCACAAAGTGCCCAGCTCTTTGTCCTTGGCGGCGATTCTTCGTACCGAGGGAAAACGCGGGTGGACGGTGTTCGGCTTCGTCACGCTTTTTGGGCTCATGGTGCCGCTGGGCGTGGGTCTCTACATGGCGCTGGAAAAGGTGCTCGGGGTTGCGCGCTTCGCGCCTGTCGCGCTCGCGTTTTCGGGGGGTATGTTCTTGTACCTCGCCGTCGCTGACCTCTTGCCCCATGCGACCCGCCACGGCGCTGGAAACCGGGCACGTCAGATGCTGCTCTTAGCGGTGGGGCTCTTGGGGATGTTTGCCCTGTCGCGCGTGTTTCCGCACGGCCACGCGCGTTAGACCGGTTCCAGGTTGATTTGATCTGCTGCATCGGCCGATCCTCTCGCTGCGGACGCCGGCCTCGTCGCTTGCGTTGCTCAGCGTGCGTATGGGCACGCCTCCGCGCCGCGCTCCTCGGGCGGCGCCCTCGCTTCGGTCTCCGCCGCTTCGCTAAGCTCAAATCAACC
>JBJXGM010000154.1:0-40908 GCA_046155985.1 Myxococcaceae bacterium
ATCTGGGTCTTGAGCGCGTTCCACGACTCCTCGCGGAAACGATGACCCTCCTGGAGCGGCGCCTCGTCCAGCGCCCGTTTCTGGTGAGGCGGTGGCAACGCCTCGAGCCCTGCCACCTCCAGCTCAGACACCTGAGTCGGGGGGCCCTCCTCCACCGTGACGCGCAGGTCGACGTCGCGCCGCTCATTTCTGAACGTCACCGCGTCATCGACGACCTGGGCTTCGTAGAAACCCTCCGCTCGATAGAAACGTTCAATCCTTCGCAGATCCATCCGCCAGATGGGCGGCTCGAAATACTGTCGATCAGCGAACGGGGCCCATTCGGGAAGCCACCCGGTCCACTTCGACGTCTCGTTGGTCAGGATGTGCGAGCGAATCGTGCCCGGGTCGACTTCCTTGGTGCCGATGATTTCCAGGCTGCGCACCACCGGAAGATTCTTGCGCTGTGGCCCGGCGCAAGCCCCCAGCGCCCCGCTCGCGAGCAGGAGTCCCAACATCCAGGTGCGCGGGAGTGGCGGTTGCACGGGCTGCTTCTACACAAGCCTGCGCATCGGCACAGGGCCCGGCAATCCAAGACGTTTAGCCCGCGGGCTAGCCCGGAGCGCGATGGGCCTGGGTGGTGAGCTCGGCCAGCGCCGAGGCGGCGCTCCGGGTTTTCTCGTCCAGCAACAATGCCTCGGTGCCAGAGGAGAGGCGGTAGGCCCAGTTGGAATCGCTCCGTGAGCCGGGGAGTTTGATGCGCTCGCGAGCTCCCAAAACGTCCTGCCATGGGAACACACAGAGATCACTGCTCGCTCCCAGCGCCGCCGCCAGCTGGGCGCGGTGGATCTGCGGGGTGAACAGCGGCGAAGGCGCCCCGAATGGAACGTGCCCGGACCGCCAGGATCATCGAGCAATGTCAGCACTCGCTGCGGGTTGCCCTCGCACGTTAGAAACCGCCCCCATCTCGCTGGGGAGCACGGGGGCGACCCAGGCCTGCGCGGCGGCGTGGGTCCAATGAACACTTCGACCTTCATGCCGCAGTAGGTCCCCTTCCGCTCAACCGACTCTGCGCACGTGTTGCAGTCGTCCATGTGCGACGTCGTTGGCCCGGGAACGCATCTTGGGGCGCAGTAGCGGCTACAAGCATAAACAGGGTCGGACTCGGATGGGTCTGTATTGTGGGCGGCGGAACCAGGTTCTCCGACCCAATGAAGAATTTCGTGTAGTGCCGTCGCACAGAGTTCCGAATCCGTCTGCCGCGATAGTGTTTCCTCATTGAGCATCTGTCGCCAACTACGGCGCGCATCTGACTCCCAAAACGTCATCGCCCTGACGCCCGGGCAAAAGGACTCACTCAGATTACACGCTGCCACGAGCGACCGCGCTCACCGCGCATAGCGGCCCGCACCCGGTGCGCGAGACCGGGGCGCAGTTCTTCCAGACACTCGATCTGGCTGGCCGCGCAACTCATCGCGTGCGCCCAGCGACTTGTGAACTGGATGGAACATCCACCCTCCCCCTCCATGAGGATCCGGTAATTCCCATCGCGCTGGCGCAGAGTGCCGCGCGTCGCTCCCTCGATAATCCGCCTCGACGGATATTTGTTCACGGCCGTCGCCTTACACTCGTCGAAGGTCAACGCCGACTGCGCTTCTTGGAATTCAGCTTCCGTGAGTCCGCAGCTCGCCAGCAATAGAAAGGTGAGCCACCGCATCACCGATAGACCTCGGCGTCGCGTAAATGTCGCCGGTCCGCTTGTTCGAAGATACGCATTTTTTTGGGGTCATCGACGTCTTTCTCAGTCCACTCGACGGCGCGTGCCGGGTCATCGACCTTGCCTGGGAAGTACATGGTGTCATTAGGGTCCAGTTTTGAGCAGACGACGACGCCCGCTTCAGGCCACCCTACGGGCCACCCATCCGCGTCGGTGGGTACTGCCCCCGTATCGACGACAGCGGGTTCGCCGGGGGCACCATCGGGTAGCGTGCTCACTTTGGCGCAGCATACCAACATCAGGCACAAGTAACGCATCGGCTTCTCCTTTAGGAACAAAACAACCTAAGACTCGTCAGCAGAAGAAATGCAAATGGCATTCCCCACGGGCAGCATGAGCAGCACGACGGGCGTTGGGCCCGCGAGGACTATTCCGAGATGAATGGGGGCTCAACCACGCACGTGAAAAGCATGCCGAGCTTGAATTTGTGACGGAAGCGCCTCAACTCCGTGTTGCGACAACATCAAAGACGCTCGCCTCTTCTCCAAAGTCTTGCGACGTTTCGTTCGCGCCCCCTTCACCTACCAGCGAAAACGCGCCAGAAAGTTGGGCGTCCCAGCGCCACTGCCAGGCGCCGTCGCTTTCCTCCAGCGTTTCGGCAGTGCCCTCCAACTCACGCCGCACGTGCACCTGTTGGCCCCAGATGGCCTCTTCCTCAGGGACGCCCAGGGCACACTTCACTTCTGCCCGCTTTCGCCGCCCACATCTTCGAGCGTTCCTGCGTCTCGAAGGAGTGCCACGGTGCGCAGCGCGACTTTGTGAAGAAGCGCTTGGACGTCTTCATCGGTGGGTGGCGAAAGCGGGCAGAAGTGCAGTGTACCTTGGGCGTCCTTGAGGAACAGGCCATCTGGGGCCACGAGGTGCACGTGCGGCGTGAGTTGGAGGGCACTTCCGAAACGCTGGAGGAAAACGACGGCGCCCGGCAGCGGCGCAAAGACGCCCAACTTTCTGGCGCGCCTTCGTTGGTAGGCGAAGAGGGCGCGAACGAAAAGTCGCAAGACTTTGGAGAAGAGGCGAGCGTCTTTGGCCAGAAGGAAACGCAGCGCCATAGGCCTTCCTGGGCGCGCAAGCCTCCGGAATGCCTCGGGCCTGCGCGAGCACCGCGGAGCTACATTCCCCCAGTCCTTGCGGGCTCTCTTGGCGGGCCGGCGCAGCCTGCCGCAACCCAACTCCGATCGGGTCTGCAGCGTTGGCGTGAGCGAGCAACTTCGCGAGGTTTGGACTAGACAATCTTCGCCTCATGGTCCGTCGCATCAGAGGTACGTCACCCACAGGTGGAGCTGGGACGCCCGGCGCCTCGACGCGTCCGTCTGAGCCTACGGAATCAGGGCAGTCGCCGGACGCGACGCGGGCCTCCCCGCCAGCCAAGGCTGGGCGTTCGAGGAAAGCGAAAGCGCCTCCCCCGGTGGCCGCAGCTGCCCCGCGCCCGGTGAAAGAGGCTGGGAGATCACCGAGCGACGTCCTCGTTGCCCCGCACGAGGAACCAAGACACGCCCAAACTGCCTCCCTGTTTCAGGGGCCGCTCCCCGCGAACCTCGCCGATCTGGAGGCGCTCGTGGAGCGCTCCAAACATATCAACCCAGGGTTCGCGAGCGCTCATCCACAAGTGGTGACGGCTCCGATTCCACTCTCGGATCTGATCGACTTCGACATTTCGCGTCTGTCGGAAGACGACCTGGCGTCGTTCGCGAAGAAGTGCCCGGCCGTGCACGACTACTACGTCAACACGCAGCGAGCGGCGCAAGGCTCGGCGGAGGCTCGGGAACGCCTCCAGAAGCTTCGGCCACATGTTCAGATCATCGCCAACATCACGGCCTACATCCGCGGCTACGAGACCGGTCGACCGCCGGGCTTGCTGCGCAAGTACCAAACCGACTTCTTCCACAGCCTCCTCGCGTACGCGCACTCGCCCTTCGTCGAGGGCGGGCTCGAGACACTGGTGGTCGAGGCCGGAAGACTGGTGCTGCCCACCGGAAGTGGAAAGACCGGCGTGTTCGCTGAGCTGATCAAAGCGCTGACCCGCGGCGACCTCTCTCAGCTCAAGTCGCTCGTCCTGGTTCCATGGGTGAGCCTCCTCTTGCAGACCATTGGAGACGCGGAGGACGAGGAAGAACGAAAGGGTTTTGCGAAGTTCGCATCGGAGGTGAAGGCGACGCCCTACTACGGGGCGGACAAAGACCTGTCCGGGAACGCCGTCGTGATGAGCAACGCCATGTTCCTGAGAGAATTCGAGAAGCGCCCTGATCTGCTGCGGCAGTTCTCCATCTTCATCGGGGACGAAGCGCACAAGCTGGGCAGCGGCAAGACGCAGAGTGCCGTCGACGCCCTGGGCCACTTCTTGTTGAAGCTCGGCTTCACTGCCACCCCGACCGCCTCTGTAGTGCAGATGTTCCCGCGCCTCGTCCATCAGATGGAGCTGGAGGAGGCCATCGAGATGGGCATTCTCGAGAATCCCCGCGCCATCCTGCTCAAGACGAACTCGCACCTGGACCACATCCCCGACCTGAGCAGGCGAAGCGACTATCCGGAGGAGCTGCTCGCACAGCTCGACCAGGAGGTCCGCAACCGGTTCGTTGCGAGAGTCGCCCAGTCCTTCGTGGCACGTGGCTACGCCGGCATCAGTCCATGCCTCCCGGGAAGACAGGCCGCGCACCCCAAGCGCATGGCGGAGCTCTTGAGCTCGATGGAGGTCCTGGACGCCAGCAAGGGGCAAACACGCCCCATCGTCGCTCGCTCAGTTTCGTACGACATGAAGGAGGCCGACGCTCAGCGCATCTATCGCCAGTACGAGCGAGGCGAGGTCGATTGGATCTTTTTCATCGACAAGATTGGTACCGGCTGGGACTCGCCTCGCGCCAAGGCGTTGGTCGTGGCGCGGCCGATTGGCTCCAGGACCGTCTACACGCAGCTGTTCGGACGGATTCTGCGCCTCTTCGGGGGCAAAGAGCCCGTCGTCGTGGACATCCTGGATGAGGCGCTGCTGAACAGCTCCAGGCGTCCCATCACTGCGCTGGACATCCTCGAGAAGACCGACTTCCGGCAGGGCGACCGGCTCGTTCCGACCAAGCCCACGGGCGAGGATGTCACACCGGTGGACGACCCCGATCTCGAGGGTCTCATCGAGGAGCTCCTGGCCGGACTCAGTGAGGAAGAGCGCGCCGGGCTCCTCAGCGCCGACGAAGTGCGCGGCCTCAAGATTGGTGGAGCAAGGGTCTCAGACGTCGACGACGCGCGGCTGCAATACCTGCTCCAGAGCCTGCAGCACCAATCCCAAGCTCGTGACGCGAAAGAGATCACCGTTGAGGCCTTTCTGGACATGCGGGCGTCCGTCCTGGCCAAGCCCGAGAGCAGTCCGATTGTCGCGACCACGGGCACACATCCCGGCATCGGGCACGAAGAGCTTTGGAGTGGCCGCTCGTTGCTGGCGGCGATCCACCAGGAGCCCAGCCACAGTGGTGTTGTCGCGCTTTGCGACCGTCTCGATATCGAGCGGATTCTCGAGCCGGCTTACGACAACAGCGCAGCGCTCAGGGCGTGGTTGCAGCCGCAGCTCACGGGTCGGGACCGTCTGTTGTTACCCCAGTTCCTCGCCGAGACGTTTCCGTACGCGACGGCCGCGGGCTCGCGAAACATTTCAGGGCAGGAGATCCTCGCAAACTTCGGCGCGTGTGCGCCGAAGCTCAGCAACCTCCTGGCGCTCGCGAAGGCAATCCAGAGCGATGCGCTGGTCTTCGGGACGCCTCCGCCGTTCCCCGCGAAGCAGGCCTTCGATGCAGGAGATCGCGGCGCGATTCGGCAGTTCATCGGTCATTCGGATGAAGAGCTCCAAAGGTGCACCTCGGCCGATTTCTACGGTTGGTGGTTGGGCGACGAGAGCGGCTACCGGGGAATGACCGGCGCCCAGCTCATCAACACCATTTTTCAGGTGCGTCACAACAAGGAACGGTTTGCCGAGCTGATGGACTGGCTCAGCATCGACCGAAGCCAAGCTGGCACGCGAGAATTCCCCGTGAAGCAAGCATACGAAGCAGGTGATCGCGAGGCACTCCGGCGCTACATCGCGAAGACCGATGACGAGCTTGCAGCGTGCAGCCCAACCGAGTTCTACGGCTGGGAGATGGGAGCTGGGACCGCATACGAGGGCATGACGGGCGCTCAGCTGCTGTTCCGCATCTTCGGAGTCCGGCACTACCCAGAGCTCCTCCAGACGCTCCTGCGCTGGCTCGGCGTCGAGCGGGGCCTCGCGGGATCGCCGAATCGAATCGACGAATTTTTTGGGCTGGTGGCGAAAGACGCGGAGACTTACGACGCCTTCATCAACGCACGCGCCACCGTGCCTGACCACCGGCCTTTCAGCGGCCGGGATGTCTTGGGTCAATTCGCAACGGAGAGAACGCCTCAAGAGCAATTCTTTCTTCAAGGAAGACGTCTGGGCATGCCCAGACGAGCGGATTACACCCAGGCCTCGCAGCTCGACATCGTCTTGCGATGGTCTGGCGGCCACTTGATGCCGGCGGCCGAGGCATCCCTTGGACTCAACGCGCTCTTCGACTCGAAGAAGTTCGCGCGCACGAGCTTTGGCGGCGGGTTGGTTTCGAACCCCGTCACCGGAGCCGACATCTTCAAGCTGGTTCCCGGAGAGCAGTCGGTGAACGGGCTCGGCCAATGGCTAGGAGGCGACTGGCGTCTCCACTCCCCACACACGCAAGAGGCGCTGGACGCCGACGCGCGTGAGCGCGAGGTTCGTGCCATCGTCGTAGCGAACCGCCAGGTCAAGGCGATGTCCTACCGTGCCTTTCGTGACGCCCGCTTCCAGGTCGACGACCGCAAGCTGCGTGGCTCAGTGATCCTGGAACAGCTGCATGGAGCGGACAGTGAGGACAGCTATGCGGCGCTCCGAAAAGACATCTACGACTCACCTCAGCTTCCCATCGATCCCCGCAGCTGGATGGACGCCTTCTCCCTTTTGCAAGCCTCAGGGCTGAAGGCCGAGAGAATCAGCGCACGCGACGCGTCCGTCACCATCAACGGCAACGGTCGCTACGAACGCCGATCAGTCCGGAACCTCGTGGAGAACCTCGTCGGCAACGCGAGCCCCGAGAGCTGGTCGGTGTTCCAGCAGGTGGTTCGAGGTCTCGAGGAGGAGTCGATCGCCCTGGACGATGACGTCGCGCGCGCGAAGGCCGCGGAGCTGCGCGGGCGACGATCTTGAGGAGCCGTGGTGCGCTCAGCTACTTAACGTACCGCGCCGGCGCTCGAAGGGCCGAGCAGGTGTACGCGGTCTCGGCTTCAGCGAGCACACCGACGACGGGGACGCTGGTGCAAGCTGCCCACCTGCTCCGCGTGCGCCCTCCACTCGGCGCAGTAGGGCTCCTTCCCGCGCATCTCGAGCGCGGCGACGCGAACCAGGGCGAGCGCCACGTCGATTCGCTCGTCGGTAATCTCTAGACGGCGTGGCCTCCTCCCTCCCGCGACGTCCCGCTCGCTCGCGGTGCGCTCGTCAGCCTGGGCGCGCATCAGTCCGGGGCGGACCGCCTCGTCGATGTAGCGCTCAACGAACGCTTCCTGAGCCTCCCGGGTCTGGGCCTTCCCGCTTGGCTCCGGCGAGATGACGTTCTGCTTCCAGAAGCGCGCGACCCGGGAAATCACGGCGTCGAGGATGGCGGAGCGGCCCGTGTCGCCCGCCCCCTGGCGCAGGCCATCGATGGCCGCGTCGAGACGCTCGATCAGCTCTTGGAAGGTCCGCTCCTCACGGAGCTCAGGGAGGTCTTGCAGCGCCCGAACGGAAGCCGGCACCAGACCCGCTTCATGCGACTCCCGGCCAAGCCGAGCCAGATGTTCGAACACCGTCTGAGTGGCGGCGGCGCAGCGCTCCAGCGCGTCGCCTCGCAGCGGCTCGAACGGCCGAGCGGGTTCGACGGCCACGGGAGGGTGAGCGGCGCTCGCCAGCGGCACGGATTCGGCGAACAGGTCGATCGCCTCGCAGGAAGCGACGCGCGCCCCGCCCACCGCAAGCCTGGTGGCGGTTTTCTCATCCGCGGCCTTGCCCGCGCGCCTGCCCAAGAGGGCGGCAACGAGCGAGCCAAGGCTGTGAATCTTGGGGAGCATCTACGGAGGGATTCTCGCCTCGACCCAGCGCACGGTTGCCGAATCGACCTCCGGGTGACAGCGGGGGTGCACGACGGGTTTCAGCGGAGGGCAAGGGAAACAAGCGCTTAGCGGTCGACTTTTTTGGGTGGGTTTGATCTGTCTTGACCATGGCCAAGACGAAGCGGCAGCGGGAAGTGGAGAGGTACGCGAAATTCGTGAGGGAGTCGGTGGACAAGAAGTGCCTGCTTTCCGAGATGGAGCTTCAGAACGAGGAGGAGGCCCGACGGCTCAAGCAGGAACGGATGGACGAGAAGCTTGCATCACTTCCCAAGGAGAACGGGCGGCCGAAATCGTGCGTGCGATGTGGAAAGAATGCGCGGGTTCGAACGAGGAGCGTGCCGGCACTTGTCAACAATGTTGTGTCCAACCGAAGTGTGGTTTCGCATGACTACTCAGCCTCGAATCTGGCGGAGTGAAGAAGCCGGAGCTCGGCAAGGGACGCGGCGAAGTTCGCCGACGGTTTTTTCCAAGATGTCGTTTCGAGAATGTCGAAGGTGATTCCAAGCTTGGTGGTGAGCGAGTCCTGTGACTGAAAATACCCGCCTGAATTTCGGCGAAGCCTTTCCAGCTGACCGTTAACGGCTTCGACCGCGTTGCTGGTTGAGAATGACGCTCGAATACGCCTCGGGTATTTCACGCATTGCAGGTACGCGTCCGGGTTTGAGCGGAGGTGGTCGATGAAGGCTGGAGCATGCTTGCTGAAGTCGGTCAGCAGTGCGTCGAATTGGGGCTTGGCCTTTTCGAACGAAGTCGAGTTTCGAAGCGCGGTGAAGCGGTCTTTGAATTCGCGGGCGAGCTCAGCTCCGAGGTGCGTGCGAGCGTTGCGAAGCATGTGCACGGTGCAGAGCTGAATGTCGGATTGCGGGAAAAGACTCTTACTCAGTTTGGCCAGGCCAGTGAAGTCGTCATGGACGACGAGCAAGACGCGGCGAACACCGCGCTCGAGTAGGTTTTTGAAGACTCCGCGCCACCCATCAAGATTTTCGCGGTCGGCGACGCTGCGGCACAGCAAGTTGCGCTTCGAGCCGTCCATCAGCACGCCGACAACGGTGTAGAGCGACGAGGTGAAAACCTTCTCTTCCTCGCGAACGTCGACGAGCTTGACGTCGGCATAGATGGCGATGAGGTCCGTGGGGAGGGCTGCCGAGTTTTTCAATTTCGCGATGTCGACAAACTCCTTGGCCACGGCTTCGAGGTCCTTCCCCGAGTAGGCAGTCCCATTCTGGAAAGCGCCGTCTTGGCTGCGGCGAAGGAGCGACAGCTGGCGAGGAGGCCGGTCATCATCGACTGCATCTCGTCGCTGAAGCCGCGGACGTACTTCGGGGGCAGCAGTGACGGGCGAAAAGAGCCGCCGCGCACGCGTGGGATGACGACGTCGAGAGGCAGACTGCCGACGTTGAGTTGCCGCTCGTAGCTACCGTTGCCCTTCTCCGCGGGAGATTGACGCAGAAAGTTGTTTCGCTCGGACTCGAACAGAATGTTTAACGCCTGGCCAAGAAATTGAGACCCCGTCATTTGGCTCAACGTTTCAGCGGTCAACCCCGCGAACGAATCTCGAACTTGTGCTTCGACCGATTTTGATGTTTCAGTGTTTGATGGATTCATTGATTGCCTTTCATTGATGGAATGAGTCCCGGGCCCCTGGAGAGCGCAATCTCCGAGGGGCATCTTTCTCACCAGTCACCACAGGGCCGCGCGCGGCGCGACCGACCTCCCCAACGACACGTCGACTACCACAGGTCTTCAACCACGCTCGACCGATACTGTTGGCCCGACAGACACAACATTTCCAATACCCCCCGTTGGTGCCGACCCCCTCGGCAGAGGTTCAGTGGAGCCAGGAAGGTTCTGGAGGTCCACGCGCAGGGGCCAAAGCGGGCGGCTTCGAAGCAAGGCCGAGATGTCGGAGGATGGCCTTTCAACCATCCCAAAGAGCTGACGCGAGAGGCGCGGGAAGCGTGTGAACGCCTGGTGGACCATGGCGTTCCGGTCGCAAATCAGGCCGTCCTGATGCCCCGCGTGAATTCGGATGCCCGAATCATCCGAGAACTTTCGCATGCCCTGCTTCGCGTGCGTGTGCGGCCCTACTACCTGCACCAGATGGACTTGGCCGAAGGGCTGGAACACTTGAGAACGCCGCTGCGTGCGGGCGTTCAAATTTTGGAGGCGCTTCGAGGCCACACCAGCGGGCTGGCCGTTCCGCACTTGGCGGTGGACCTTCCTGAAGGCGGCGGCAAAGTGACGCTTCAGCCCAACTACGTCGTCGAACAGACGGCGCACGAGACTCGGCTTCGGAACTATCGCGGAGAGCAATGGCGGTGGCGGCGCGAATTGGGGGCAAAGAAGAGAACACCCTAACGCCGTTCAGCTTCGACGTCGTATTCCATCGTCTCGTTGGGCCCCATGAAGAAGGACTGACGCCACTCGGCGCTGCCCAGGGTGACGAGTAAGCGGTGTTGGCCTTCGTACACGGGGTAGTCCTTGATGGTCACTTTCGAGATGGGTCTTCCATCGAGCAGAATCTGTGCGCCGTTCGGAACGTTGACGCTTAAGAGTCCCTTGCCGACGACGACGTGCTGTTTGGTCACCCCGCGCCGTCCGACAGCGATTGTCTTCGCGATGTTGAGGCCATCTGCGGTGGTGAGACGCAAATTGTGTCGCCCGCTGGCCAGCGCCAGGTTGAGGGGTGTCTTGCCGAGTTTTCGTCCGTTCAGCGAAACCTCGACAATCGGGTCCGTCGTGAGCGCAAGGCGTGGCGGTTCCGCAGGGGCTTGCGGCAGGGGTGCTGCTTCGGGTTCGGGGGCCGTCTGCGTGACCGGCTGGGGGTCAGGGGCGGGTTGTGCCCGGGGAGGGGTGAGGGAAGAGGGCTCTTGTGCTCCTGGCGTTGGCGCCATCGCCGGTGAATTGGGTAACGCCACAAGCGCCGGCCCAGGTGAGGCTGCCGACGATGCGGGCGAGTTTGCCGCAGTAGGCGTCGGCGCGGACGTTTCGGATGTGGCCCGTGGCGCGGGCGCTTCCTCGCGCTGGCCCATCTGGCTTCCCAGGTAGAGCGCGCCGCCAGCGATACCGATAAGCCCCACAACAAACGCCCACGCTGGCACGCGGCGAGGCGGGCGTTTCATGACGCCAAACGCCGGTGTGTGGCGCGGAATCGGCGCTGGGCGTGAGACTGCAGCGGCGTGGGACTTTCCGTTGGTCAGCGTGGGGGCGAGCGAGGGTTCGGGTGCACGGGTGGGTACAGCGTCTGGCTCGCCGCCCTGCTGTTCCCAAACTTTTCTCGCGTGGTCTGCCAATCCTTGGTCGACCGTTTGCCGTCGCGCGACACGCGCCGGGTCAGTTTCGGGAAAATAGGCCTGAAGGTAGCCCGACAGCTCCTGGTGGCTCGGGAGGGTACCTGCCGCCTGCTCGAGTGCCTCTCGGAAAGCCAAAGCGGTGGGGTAGCGATCGGACGCGCGTTTCGACATCGCGCGTTTCAGGACGGGGACAAAAGCTTCTGGAATTTCCGCAACGCCATCGAGCGGCAGCGCCTTCTCGACGACTGCCTTCCAGAAGTCGGTCTCATCGTGAAAGGGAAGGTTCCCGGTGAGACACTCGTACAAGAGCGCCCCAAGCGAATAGACGTCCGTTTGCACGCTGACGGCACCCCGACCACCGATGATTTGCTCGGGCGCGCAGTATTGTCGCCGTCCCCTCACGCGTTTGCCGTCTGCTTCTTTTGGCGCAACGGACAAAGCGCCGTAGCCGGCGACTTTCGCAAAGCCAGAGAAGGTGAGCATCACCGTTTCTGGCCGGACGTCCCCGTGAAGGAGCGGCGTGCCATCGTCGTTTCCGGCGAGGTGCGCGAAATGCAGACCCGTTGCTGTGTCGCAGAGGACGCGCGCGGCAAAATGAGGCGGCAGCCGGTGTGCGACCTCAAGCACCCGCCGAAGCGATTCGCCATCGGCAAACTCCACGACGCGCGCAAGGCCGCCATCGAGTGACGCCACGCCGTAAACCCTCATGACATTGGGGTGGTCCAAGGTGACGGCATGTTGCGTCTCCCGCACGATCTGGGCGCGTTGTTCCGCGTCTTTCGCCAATTCGCTGGGGACCCAAATCATGACAACCGGTCGCGCCGGGGCGCGACCAGAAATCTCCAAACCAAGGAAAGCGCGAGAGCCCTCGCCAGACATCAGCGGACCCAAGGCCTGATACCGCACGGTGGACATGAGGGGGTTAATGTACCCGAAGGTCGCCTGGCACCCCAAAAGCACGCTCGCCTTAGCTCGGCGGGCGCACCGGTCGCCCGCATGCATCCCCTCGAAACATCTGGCGATTCCGCGGGTTCATTCGGATGGCTGGCTGCGTCATCCGATGTTCGTCGCCGTTGCCAGTGGACCGGCTTCGCGCCTATGGAGGCCAGCGATGCCGAAGCAGTGCCCCATCTGCAACAAGCCCGTTCTGCCGCGTGCTGAGAACCCCGGGTTCCCGTTTTGCTCCATGCGGTGCAAACAGGTCGACCTCGGGCGCTGGTTTGGCGAAACGTACCGCGTGCCTGCCGAAGCCAGAGGCGAGGATGGGGGCGTCGAGGCCTCTGAAGCCTCCGCGGACGACGAGCACGAAGCGCACTGATGCGCGCGAACGTTTCTGTGCATCCGACTGTCCTTTGGCTATAGCTCCAACGCCTTGCGGAGAGCCGCGCAAATCCTCGTCAGCGTTGTGGTGACCGGCGTTCTGACCTACTGGGCCTTTCGGGACACCGATTGGCGGGCGTTGTGGGAAAGCCTCCGTTCCGCTCAATACGCGTGGCTGCTGCCTTACTTGGTTATTCTGCTCGGCATTCACCTCTGCCGAACGCTGCGTTGGGGCTATCTGCTTGCGGGCCTGGAACGTGTGCCTTTCACGCCGCTGAACCAGGCTTCGGGCATCGGGTTCATGATGCTGTTGCTCCTGCCGTTTCGCCTGGGTGAGTTCGCCCGGCCATTTCTGATTGCTCAGCGCACCACCATTCGGCGCAGCGCCGCCATGACCACCGTGGTGCTCGAACGCATCGTCGACGGCATTTTGGTCGCGACGCTTTTGCGTGGCCTGTTGTTCTTTGCGGCCGACGATGTCGGGGGCGATCGCCTGCGTTGGGTGGTCTACGGCAGCAATCTCATGTTTGTTGTCTTCGGTGGTGGGCTGGCTTTCTTGCTCTTCGCGCGCTGGCAGCAGGCGAAGGCGGTGGCTGGCGTCCGGCGGGTGGTCAGCATCGTCTCGCCCGAGCTCGCGGACCGGGCGGCGGATACGGTTCATCATTTCGTCGGCGCCCTTCGTCAGCTGCCGCCCGCGAAAGATGCACTGGGTTTCCTTGTTTTCACCTTGGGCTACTGGGGACTCAATGGCTTTGGCATGTCGCTTTTGGCGCGTGCGTTCTCGCTGCCTGTGACCCTGTTTCACGGCTACGTCGTGTTGGGGGTTCTGGTGGTCAGCCTCATGATTCCAGCAGCGCCCGGCATGGTCGGTACGTTCCACGCCGGAATTCGTCTCGGGCTCGAAGTTTTCCTGCCGGCCGCTGTCGTCAACAGCCAAGGCATGGCTTACGCGAACGTCATGTGGCTGGCACAAACCGCTCAGCAAGTCGGGCTGGGAATGCTGCTGTTGTCGACCGGCCACTTTTCGTTTCGTGACGTCGCCAGACGCCTTGAAGAACCCGAGACGTCGACTTCTTAGGGCTCGTCGGAGGTTGCGCCGTACTTCGTGAGCAAATCTTCGACGGCTTCGCGCAAGTACTCGCTTTGTGCGATTCGTGTTCGTCGGGCAAGCGCGCGCAGTCGGGCGACATCGTGAGAGTCGACGAGCACATGTGTTGACACGGCGTCTTCCGTCGCGATGCCGACGCTTGAAAGTTCTGTCGGCAGAAGGTCGCTTGCAGATGAAGCGTCGCTCATCATCGGCGCTGCGCTAGGGTCCACGGCCATGGTGTTCTCCTCCGGTACAGCGAATGGCACCGCATGTAGGATTAGAGACTCCATTTCATGCATGTCAAAAAACATGCTGGTTAGAACCTGTACGGTTGTTCGATTGCTCGCGGTGGTCGCCTCACTTTTGGGCGGCGCTGCGACAGCTTTGGAACATGATGTTCAGGGTTGGAGCGTGTTTGTCGCGCAAGGCAGAGCGACGCCTTGGCTGCGCTGGTACGGCGAGGTGCAGCCTCGGTTGGGCGAGCGCATCACGCGCCTGGACCGAGTCATCATGCGACCGGCAGTTGGTGTGCAGGTGACTTCGTATGTGTCGGTGTGGCTGGGCTACGCGTGGACGCGGCAGTTCGGGCCGCAAACATTGGACGAGCATCGCGTCTTCCAGCAGCTCTTGGTCGAGCACGCGTGGGGGCAGCTGTCGCTCATCAACCGCACGCGGTTTGAGCAGCGGTTTATTGAAGCCTCAGGGGGCGTTTCGCTGCGCTTGCGGCACCAAGTTCGCGTCGTGTGGCGTTTTACGCCGACGTCACGGTGGGGCCTCGTCGCGGCGGAGGAATTGTTCGTGAATCTCAACGCGGTCGTTGGTGCGCCCGCAGCAGGCTTCGACCAAAACCGCGCGTTATTGGGCGTGAACTGGAAAGCGCAGGACCCGTTGCAGCTTGAGCTTGGCTACATGAACAACTTCGTCAATCGCCCGCTGCTCACCGAAGACAGAATGAATCACATCGTCCGGCTGGCGGTCACCGCCACGCTCTAGCCCCTAGACCTCAGGACATCGGAAGTGGTGACGGGTGGAATCGAACCACCGACCTAGGGATTATGAGACCCTCGCTCTAGCCATCTGAGCTACGTCACCAAAAGTCGCAAACGCCGGCGCTTTTACCGGGCGCATCGCCAAACGCGCAAGCCTGGTGTCGGCACGAGGCCGCTCGGGAGCGCTCAGCGCACTTTTCGGAACTGCACGAAGTGTGGGTTCACGAGTTCATGTCCGTGGTCCTTCACGATCTTTGTGCATCGGAAGCCTTGGCGTTCGGCGAAGCTTATCCAGTGGCTCAGCGGTTGATGCGCAGCCAGGGGTACGCCCTCGGTCGGCCACAAGACACGGTAGCTCAAGAGATCCAAGGCTGCGCTGTACGTGCGCTGCTCAAGTGTCCTCGCATCATGCTCTCGCACGACAAGCACGCCGCCAGGATGCAGGACGCGACTGACCTCGGAAAGTAGGCGAACGGGGTCTCGCGCATGGTGAAGCACCATGAGCAGGCATGCGACGTCATGTGAGTTCGAGTCGAAGGGTAGCCTGTCGCTGTGCGTGCTCATGGGTACCCGCCGAAAACCTTCACCGCGCAAGTGCTGGTATTCCGGCGCAACATCGATGGCATTGACCTGCAGCTTCGTGTCTAGATTTTCTCGACGAAGGCCTTGGGCAATGCGCGACGTGACGCCGCCCGCTCCCGCCCCGACATCCAACACTCGGTTTGGCGGGAAGGGAATGAGTTTGAGAACCGTCTCGCTGACGCGGTCAGCAGTGACGTTGCCGATGATTTCCCGACCTCGCTGGATTTCTGACCTGACGGGCTCGGTGATGCTTCGCAGCTCGTGAACAACGTCCGTGTCCGAGGCGCCCGTTCGGAGCAGTTTTTCCAGTCGTGCCGCAAAGACTTGCCTGGCCTCCGGAACCAAAGCCATCAGGCGGAAAAGTTCTTTCCGCAGGGCTTCGCGGATTCTTGGGGCTTGCCAAGCGACGCCAAGCACCGACCCGCCGTTGCGGCTGCTGGTACCGCGAACCGTCGGGAGCGGGGCGATGGAGGAGAGGAACTGAGCTCGGGGCATTCCAAAACGTTATCGGGTGGGGCGGCGCTACAGTTCCGTCTGGGCCCGGGGGCCCCTATCCGGTTTACCCGGGTGAACCACGCAGTGCGTCATTTCGGCGTGTAGTCGTCTATCGCGCCCAGCGCGGCCGTTCTGGGGTCAGGACCCCCGATTTGTCACCATCGTTTCGAGGTGTTCTTACCGGCTCGTTCGAACGCCGACGTCGGTGACGGCATCAGGGACTGTTTCAGGCGTCGGAACCACCGCCGGAACTGCCGCATCGCCTTCGTAATAGATATTGGCTTCGCGCTTTTCGTAGACGACCAAGACGCGGTCCCCCCGGGAGGCGCGAGGCTTGCGCATCACACCTTCGAGTTCCCGGCTGGCGTTGTGAACGCTGGAGCGGACGGTGCGAACTCGGCCCTTGCTGTCTTTGCGCGCCACGGGCTGCTCTTAGCGGCCGCCCAGAAGGTTGACAACCTGTTCAGCGTACTTGGCCTAACTCTCTGGACTTACGAATCACAATCAACGGCGCCAAGTCCTTGGGGGTTGGAGCCGTGTGACGGAGTTTTTGCCCTTCGCTGTGAACGGAATGTCGCTGAAACGCCCGGAAACGCTTAAGTTCCGGCAGGTGTCACTGACCACTGAAGCCTTCGGCACGACAGATGTCGGGCGCAGGAGGCAACACAACGAAGACACGATGTGCGTGGACCCCGCATTGGGTCTGTTCATCGTGGCTGACGGCATGGGTGGGCATGCGGCTGGCGAGGTGGCCAGCGCGCGTGCCGTGGAAGTCGTCCGCGAGCATGTCGCCAGTGCGCGTCAGGTCGTGAAAGAGCTCGCCGCTTCAGCGACCGTAGAGACGCGCGCCGCCGCCACGCAGATGGTGGAGACCGCTGTCCAGCGTGCCTGCGCCGAAATTTACAAGCTTGCGTCCGCCGACGCTTCGAAGCGCGGCATGGGCACCACGCTCGTGTGTTTGGTCGCCGCGGGTTCTCGCGGCGTGATCGGCCACGTGGGCGACTCACGCGTCTACCTGGTGCGCAATCAGCAGACGCACCGTCTCACCGAAGACCACACGCTGGTTGCCGCTCAGCTCAAAGCCGGTACCATTACCAAAGAGCAAGCTGCGGTGAGTCAGTACCGCAACGTCATCACCCGAGCCGTGGGCATTCAAGAGTCAGTGCAGGTCGACACGTTGATTGTCGATTTGCTGCCCGGTGACGTTTACCTCCTGTGCTCTGACGGGTTGCACGGGTACCTGGAAGACGAAGAGTTGTTGCCACTGATCGAGTCGGTGCCCCTGAAGCAGTTGCCTGAGCATTTGATGACTCTCGCCAACGAGCGAGGTGGTCGCGACAACATTACCGTCGTTGCCGTGAGCGTCGCGGGTTCTGGACAAGCGGTCGTTGAAGAATCGAGCGAAGCGCAGTCTCGGATGGAGGCCCTGCGCAAGATTCCGTTGTTTCGTCATCTCACTTACAAAGAGCAAACAGCGATCTTGGCCATCGCCTCGACGCGGACGTTTCCGGCCGGTCGCGAGATCGTCTTGGAAGGCCAGCCCGGCGAAGAGCTCTTCATTGTCATCAGAGGTCGCGTGGCCATCGAGAAGTCTGGTGTTGAAATCGCCGAGCTTCGCCCCGGCGGGCACTTTGGTGAAATGGGGCTTATCGACAATGCGCCGCGAAGCGCCACGGTGAGGGCCAGCGAGCCCACGCGGGTGATGGTGGTGTCCCGACCGGATCTCATGAACCTCATGCGCAAAGAGTCGGTTTTGGCGGTCAAAATGCTCTGGAGTTTCGTCCAGGTGCTCTCCGACCGTCTGCGCGCAGCGAACATGGAGCTTTCCGAGGCGCGACAAGAACTCGCGGTCGCCCAAGCCATCACCCCGTTTGCCGAGGAGTGATTTCGAGGCTCGGCGGCTTTATAAGGTTCGCATGGAAACCCAAATCCTCTCCGGCCGGCGCGTGGCTTTGGGTGTGGGCGGTGGCATCGCCGTCTACAAGTCATGCGAAATTGTCCGCGAACTTGTGCGAAGGGGCGCGCAAGTTCGTGTCGCGATGACCCACGCTGCGCAAGCGTTTGTGACGCCGCTGACATTTCAGAACCTCAGCGGGCATCCTGTTTTGGCGGACCCGCTCGACCCCCACCAAGACGCAACGTTTGGGCACATCGAGCTGGCGCGTTGGGCAGACGTGTTTGTCGTTGCGCCCGCGACCGCAGATTTGCTTGCGCGCCTGCGTGCGGGGATGGCGAACGACGCCGTGACGACGTCGATTTTGGCCTACCGCGGCAATGTGCTTCTGGCGCCGGCGATGAACACGGTGATGTGGGAGAACGCGGCGACGCAAGACAACGTGGCCGCGCTGGCGGCGCAGTCCCGTTTCCGAATGGTGGGCCCCGGCGCCGGCCTCCTGGCCTGTGGCGAGGTTGGCGCGGGACGTTTGTCTGAGCCACTCGATGTTGTTGCGGCGGTGGAGGCCTTGGTGACGCAGGGGCCTTTGCAAGGGCGTCGCGTCCTCATCACTGCAGGCCCCACGCGCGAGCACCTCGACCCTGTTCGTTTCCTGTCGAATCCCGCCACGGGCAAAATGGGCCTCGCTTTGGCGGACGCTGCGCGCGCCCGCGGTGCCGCGGTGACGGTGGTGTTGGGGCCGTCGACCGGAGTGGACCGCACGCGCTACCAGGTTGTCGACGTCGTGACGGCCGAACAAATGTCGCAGGCGGTGCTGGAGCGAATTGACCAGGCACACGTGTTTGTTGCCGCCGCCGCAGTCAGCGACTACCGACCCAAAGAGACTTCCGCTCACAAACAAAAGAAGACCGACGGCGACACTGTCGTCGCGTTTGAGCGAACGCCGGACGTGTTGGCCCAGGCCGCTGCACGGGTCGGCGACAAGGACCCGCGGCCGGTGCTTGTGGGCTTTGCGGCCGAAACACAGGACGTCTTGACGCACGCCGAGGAGAAGCTTCGACGAAAGCGTTTGGATTTCATTGTCGCCAACGACATCAGCGCACCGGGTGTGGGCTTCGCGGTGGACACGAACCGCGTCACCGTGTTGTCGCGTTCCGGTGAACGTTACGAGCTTGCCGGGTCCAAGCGCGAAGTCGCCGACGGTATCTGGAACCTTGTCGTTCCGACGGGTGGCGCATGAGCCTCCGGCGCGAGCTCGCTCAGGAGATCGCTCGCCATCTGCAGTGGCAGGAGGATTCAGGTCTGTTTTATTTTGCGCCTGCGCCTGCGCCTGTGCCCGAGACACCGGTCGCGCCAGCTTCTGCCCCACAGCTGAATGCAGCAGCGCTTCGTCAGAAGCCTCGCGCAAATCCGTCGCCGGCAGCAGATGCGGGGAACGTGCTCTTGGCGTCGACGCTCGATGCGCTGCGCCAGCACATCGGTGATTGCCAACGGTGCAAGCTGTGCAGCGGCCGGACGCAGGTCGTGTTTGGCGTGGGCAATCCGAGCGCCGAATTGATGTTTGTCGGCGAGGGCCCTGGAGAGCAGGAAGATCTGCAAGGCGTGCCGTTTGTCGGCAAGGCGGGGCAGCTGCTGACGAAGATGATTGAGGCCATGGGTTTTGTTCGCGACGATGTCTACATCGCCAACGTGGTGAAGTGCCGACCGCCCAACAATCGCAATCCGGAGCCCGACGAAATCGAATCGTGCGAGCCGTTCTTGCGGCAGCAAATTGCCCTGGTGAAGCCGAAAGTGTTGGTGGCTTTGGGCAAGTTTGCTGCGCAGACGTTGCTGCGGGAAGCGACGCCGATTTCGCGGCTGCGTGGCCATTGGCGCGAATACGAAGGCGTGCCGCTGATGCCCACGTTCCACCCGGCCTACCTGCTGCGGAATCCGCCCGATAAGAAATTCGCCTGGGAGGACTTGCAGCAAGTCATGCGGCGGTTCGGGCGACTGCCATGAAGGGCCGCGTTGAAGTGTTTCGTTTCGCCGCACCCTCGCTGGTAGGCAATCCGCTTTCCGACAGCGCCGAGCGCGAAGTCGTCGCATACTTGCCGCCCGACTATGACAAGACTTCGGCAAAGTATCCGGTCCTCACGTTCTTGCACGGCTTCACAGGTCAGGCACGTGGCTGGCTCCACGCAGGTCCGTTCTCTCCGAATGTCCCCGAGCGGATCGACGCGCTGGTTGACTCGGGGGCTGTGCCGCCCTTTGTCGCTGTGTTCCCCGATGGCTGGACGGCGCTCGGGGGAAGCCAGTGGCGTAACAGCGCGGCGGTTGGACGCTACGAGGACTACGTCGTCCGGGATGTCGTCAACGAAGTCGACCGCCGATTTCGAACGCTGGCTCGGCCCGGCGGGCGTGGGCTGATTGGGAAAAGCTCTGGCGGCTATGGCGCCGTGTACATGGCGACGCTTCACGCCGACGTTTTCGGCCACGTCGCCAGTCACGCGGGCGACGCGTATTTCGAGTACTGCTACTTGCCAGAGTTTCCCAAGGCAGCTGGCGTCTTGCGCAAAGCCGGGGGCGTACAGAAATATTGGGCTGAGTTTCAGCAGCGAACGAAAGAAACACGCATGCACGGCGATGATCACGCGGTGCTGAATGCGCTCGCGATGGCGGCTGTGTATTCGCCGGATGCCAGATGCCCCTTAGGGGCACGCCTGCCTTTCGATATCCAGACGGCGCGCATCGACGAGAAGACGTGGGTGCTGTGGCTGTCGCAGGACCCCGTTCGTTTCGTGGGGCAGCGCGCCCAGCAAGCCAAAGCCCTGAAGACAGTCTTCTTGGATTGCGGCACGCGGGACGAATTTCATTTGCAATGGGGCACGCGAATGCTGGTCGAGAGCTTTCGGCAGGTGGGGGTCGAGCCGCTGCACGAAGAGTTTGACGATGGGCATTCGGGAACGACTTACCGTTATGAGCGCTCGGTGAGGGCGCTCGCGCCGCGCTTGGAGCGTTAGCCAGGAGCGTGAGGAGGGGAGGAAGGGATGCTCGACATGTATGGCCTCTCACGTGTCATTGGCGAAAAGCCGGGAACGCTTCCGCAGCGGGCCGAACGCTTAGACCCCAGTCTGCCGCTTCGATCCGGCGAAGTGCTCATTGACGTCGAGCGTCTGAACGTTGACTCCGCGTCGTTTCGTCAGCTCGAACGCGAAGTGGGGTGCGATGCCGCGCGCGTCAGCGAAGCGATTTCGCGTCTCGTGAGAACGCGCGGCAAGTTGCACAATCCCGTGACGGGCTCTGGCGGCATGCTGATTGGGCGTGTGCGCGAGGTCCACGCAGACCACCCGCAAGCCAAGTCGCTGCAGCCCGGGACGCGCATTGCCACGTTGGTGAGTCTCACGCTCACGCCGCTTCAGTTGGATGAGATTCGCCAAGTCGACTTGCAGACCGAGCAGGTGTCGGTGCGTGGGCATGCCATTTTGTTTGCGAGCGGGCTTTTCGCTGTACTGCCCAACGACATCCCCGAAAGACTCGCGTTGGGGGTATTGGACGTCTGCGGCGCTCCCGCCCTCACGGCGCGTTTGGCGCAGCCCGGAATGAACGTCCTGGTGATCGGCGCCGGCAAAAGCGGAGCGCTTTGCCTTGCGCAAGCCCGGCGCAGCCTCAAGGGGAAAGGGAAGCTCATCGCGCTGGATGTCTCTGCCGCTGCGCTCGAAGCCTTAGAAAATGCGCGCCTTTGCGATGCATCCGTGAAGATGGATGCCACTTTGGGCGTCGATGTGATGCATGCAGTGTCCAAAGCCACAGACGGCAAGATGGCCGATTTGGTCATCAACTGTGCTTCGGTGGCGCAAACCGAGATGGCCAGCATTCTTTCGGTTCGGAGTGGCGGAACCCTTCTCTTTTTCTCCATGGCCACGTCGTTTACCGCGGCGGCTTTGGGGGCAGAGGGCGTTGGCAAAGACGTCACCCTCCTCATCGGCAACGGCTACGTCCCCGGCCACGCCGAATTGGCGCTCGACCTGCTTCGAGGCGAGCCTCAGCTTCGCGTCTTGTTTGAGACGCGCTACGCATGATTTAGACGCCGCCATGCCAGGTTCTTTCGTTTCTGACGACGACATCGCCCGAGCACGCACGCTAGCGCGTGACGTCGTGACGCCCGTCTTCGACATGATTCGCGCGCACACGACGGTGTCTGTCGAGCGAACGGTGCTTCGCTTCTTCGATATTTCCGGCGTCGGCGCCGGGGGTGTGCCGTTGGTCAATTTGATGGTCGACCGGCTTCACGCTGCGGGCGTTTTGAACAAAGGCGCCGCCTATTGGTACGGACGGGCGTTGCTGCTGGGTGCGCAAAGCCCCATCGATGCCGTCGAGCGAATCGCCGCGTTGCCCGCACAGAAGATGGCGCCGCTTTCCAATGAGGAAGAGCAGAAGGTTCGTGCGCTCGTGCGTGCGGAAGCAGCGCGTGCCATCGAGGAATTGAAGCGGCGCGTGGCCGCACGCGATGCACTGCGCCAAGAGCTCGGCATGCCGCAGACGCCGCACAAGTATGTCATCGTGGCGACGGGCAACATCTACGACGACGTTGACCAAGCTTGCGCCGCGGCTCAAGCGGGGGCAGATGTCATCGCCGTCATTCGCTCCACGGCGCAGTCGCTCCTGGACTACGTGCCGCACGGTGCGACGACCGAGGGCTACGGCGGCACCTATGCGACGCAGGAGAACTTTCGCATTATGCGCGAGGCGCTCGATGCGGAGTCCAAGCGCCTGGGCCGCTATGTGCAACTGACGAACTATTCGTCAGGGCTGTGCATGGCCGAAATCGCCTACTGCGCTGCCGCCGAGCGCCTGGACATGCTGCTCAATGACGCGATGTACGGAATCTTGTTTCGCGACATCAACATGCGGCGCACTTTCATCGACCAATATTTTTCGCGTCGGATTTGCGCGTTGGCCGGCATCATCATCAACACTGGCGAGGACAACTACATCACCACGGCCGATGCGTTCGAGTCAGGGCACACCGTGATTGCCAGCCAGTTCATCAACGAATCGTTCGCTCATCGTGCGGGCCTTCGCGATGCGCAACTGGGCCTTGGGCATTCGTATGAAATCGACCCGGCGCGTCCTGGAACGCTGTTGCTGGAGCTGGCGCAGGCCATGTTGGTTCGCCGGTGTTTTCCCAACGCGCCGCTCAAATACATGCCGCCGACCAAGCACAAGGAGACGGACATTTTCTTTTCGCATGCGTACGACGTCATGGCGGACTTGGTGGCCATCTGGACCCGCCAGGGCATCCAGCTTCTGGGGATGATGACCGAGGCCATGCACACACCGCTCTTGGCGGATCGTTATGTGGCGCTGAAGTCCGCGGCCTACATTCATCGCGCTGCGCGGGACATTGGCGACGAATTTGTCGTCCGTGAGGATGGAAAAATCGCCGAACGTGCGCGATTCGTGTTCCGCGAGGCACTTGAACTTCTTCAGGAATGCCAACGAGATGGCCTGGTGGCGGCCATTGGCCGTGGCCGCTTTGGGGACGTCAAGCGCACTGAAACGGGGGGCAAGGGGCTTTCGGGGGTGGTGCCACGTGCGCCAGACTACGTCAATCCCTTCTTGGAGTTATTGGAGGCGGCATGAAGACCCGCATTGTCCTTTTGGCGTCGCTGCTCCTGCCGGGTGCTGTTGCGCTCGCTCAGAAAGACGCCGGGGTGGACCGCCGAGGGATGCCGGGCGAGCGACGCTCGGGCGAAGAACGCGACGCGGGCGCGGGTCGCCGCGAAAGTGACTCATCGCCCCGCGTCAACGTGGGTGCAGTATCGGTGCGGGTCCCGGTGACCTGGCGCCGCTCCGAAAAGGACGGAACGGTTCGTTTCGATGCGCCTGCCGGCGATGCCTATGTCCTCGTCGACGTCGCGAAGGTTCAGCGGCAGGGGATGGAGCCGCGGGAGTGCCGCGACAAAATCACCGAGAGCCTCGGCGGAACGGCTTGGGAGATGTTGTCGTTGGGGGGCTACCCCGCAGCGCACCGCAGCAGCATCGACGTCGCCAAGGGCGCGAAGGAAACAGTGCGCACCCATGCGTTTGTCGGCTGCGATGGTTCCGCCACGTGGTCCATGTTGTTTCACTTGAACGACGAACGCGCCAAGCAATACGAGGAAGCGGCCGTGCTGATTGCCAAGAGCCTCGAGTACGTTGATGCGCCGCCGCCCCTCGCGGAGGACACACTGCTTTTGCGGGCTCCGGGCGAGGCACAAAGGCGCTCAGGACGCATTGAGAACCCTTAGCCGCGATGGGCCGATAATCTGATTATGGTGACTGCTTCTCTTCTGACCGCGCTGGTGCTCTCGCAGGGGAGCGGGGTGCTTGACCGCCAAACGGTTGGGCCGATTTCTTTTGAAGTTCCGCCGGGTTGGAGAAGGACTTTCCGCTTCGGCACCGTGCGATTCGATGACAGCGCCGGGGGCGGGTACGCCCTGGTCGACAGCAGCCAAGTCCTGGCCTCTGGGGGGCTTTCGCCAGAGGAGTGCCGCGACAAGATTGTCGTCAATCTGGGTGGGCCGGAGGGTTGGGTGGGGCTGACGGCAGGGGGGCTGCCGGCTGGAAGCCGCGCCTACGTGGAGTCTTCGGCCGACATGGCGAACACAGTGGTGACGTCGCGGTGGGTGGGGTGCGATGGGGTGAACACCTGGTCGATTCTGTTTGAAATCGAATCTCGGCATTACCGGCGAATTCAGCCTTTCATTCTCAACTGGATTGCCAGTCTGAGGTACGAAGCAGCGCCGGGGAGCGAAAAATCACCCCCGCCACCCGCTTTGCCTCCGAGTCCGGAGGCGAAGCCTTCCGCGCCACCCCCCAAGGCGCCTAAAGGACGCTGATGCAGGTTCGCCCATATGGGGATCGCCGTGACGACGGTGTCGTCCAGCTGTCGTTCACGCTGCCGGTAGCGCTCTCGGAGAAAGCCAAAGAAGCCGCGCTGCAGATGGTGCAGAAAATGGGCTTTCACGACATCAAGCTGGCTGCTGCCGAACGCGCCGCTGAGTCGTACACATTTTTCATTGTGTACGCGCACACGTCGGCCGCCGTCGACTACGCCGCGATTTCAGTTCCCGAAGTGGTGTCGCGCAAGTTGGGTTTCGACGCCCTCAACGCACGCATTTCCGAAAAGCTGGGGCGACGCATCGTTGTCCTCGGTGCATGCACCGGAACCGACACGCACACTGTCGGTATCGATGCCATACTCAACATGAAGGGCTATGCGGGAGACTACGGGCTTGAGCGCTATCCCATGTTTGAGGCGCATAACTTGGGCAGCCAGGTTCCCAACGACGAGTTGGTGAACCGCGCCCTCGCTCAGAAGGCGGATGCAGTTCTCGTCAGCCAAGTCGTCACGCAGCGTGACGTTCACAAGGACAACGCACGCCAGTTCGTCGAGGTGGCGCGCAAGGCAGGGCTCGCCAAACAGGCGCTTCTTTTGCTGGGTGGACCGCGGGTGGATCACAAGCTGGCGCTCGAGTTGGGCTTCGACGCCGGGTTCGGACCCGGCACCAAGCCGTCCGACGTTGCCAACTTCGTGACGGAAGCTTTGCTTTTGAGACTGGGGAAGGCGTGATGGTGCATGTCGTTTTCATGGTGGGTGTTTTGCTAGCCCATGTGGGAGGGCCCTTCCGGCGTGTGAGCGCTGGGCCGGTGTCTTTTGAGCTCCCTGCCAGCTGGCGCAGGGGCAACCAGCAAGGCTCGACCCGGTTTGAGACGAGCGACGGCGGTGCCTATGTCATCGTGGATGTGAATCCGGTCGAGACGCAGGGCCTCTCGGGTGAGGAATGCCTGCAGCGTATCTTGAAAAAGCTGCCCGACGGCGCCAAGTGGCGACCGGCCAAGGCGTCATCACTCCCGATGGCGGAGTTCGTGGCGTTTGACTACAGCGCGAACGCCGAAGAGCTCATCCGCACGACACAGTGGGTGGGATGCAACGGGTCCGTCGCACTGGCGATCACGATGCAACTGGAGATCAGCGTGAACCAATATTACGGCGCGGTGGGAGAGCATCTCTTGGAGACGCTTAGAATCGACGCCGATGGCGCTTTGGAGAAATCACCGTGACGACGTTTCCCAAGGTGGTCCTGCGCCTCCGCATGGGCGCGCATGACGCGCACTATGGCGGGGCGTTGGTCGATGGCGCTCGGATGCTGGCGCTCTTCGGCGACGTTGCAACGGAGCTGTGCATTCGTTTGGATGGCGATGAAGGCCTGTTTCGCGCCTACGAATCGGTGGAGTTTCTCGCCCCGGTACGCGCGGGGGATTTCATTGAGGCAGAAGGTGAAGTCACGCGCGTCGGCAAGACGAGCCGCGCGATGCGCTTTGAGGCCCGCAAAGTGCTCGAGGCCCAACCCGAGGTTTCGGCTTCTGCGGCACGGGTGTTGTCTCCAGCGGTTGTCGTTTGTCGGGCCGTGGGGACCTGCGTCGTTCCGTTGGCGCAACAGAGGAAACCTTCGTGATTTCGAAGGTGCCGTACATCGTCACGGCGGCCATCGTGGGGGCCGAGACAACGCGGGAGCAGACGCCTTATCTGCCGATTTCACCCAAAGAGATGGGTGAAGAAGCGGCACGCTGTCGCGAAGCCGGCGCGGCGATGGTGCATATTCACGTGCGCACAAAGGACGGCAAGCCGTCCCAGGACGCGGGGCTCTTTCGAGATGCGATTCGCGAAATTCGAAGCCGATGCGACATCTTGATTCAGACTTCGACCGGGGGCGCGGTGGGCATGGGCGTCGATGAACGCTGCGGTCCCTTGACGCTCCGTGGGCCGGACCGCCCCGACATGGCGACGCTGACCACCGGAACGGTCAACTTCGGCAACGACGTGTTTTGGAATCCTCGCGCGTTGGTGCGTGAAATCGCGGGACGCATTCGCGAAGCGGGACTCAAGCCCGAAATCGAATGTTTCGATGCGGGTATGGTGGACGAAGCATTCGCGCTGGCGAAAGAGGGCTTCATCGACCTGCCGGCGCACTTTGATTTTGTACTGGGCGTGCCGGGTGCTTTGGGGGCACGCGAGTCGGCGTTGGATTTTCTGGTGGCCTCTCTGCCCACAGGCAGCAGCTTCACCGTCGCGGGTGTCGGGCGTCACCAGCTTCCAATGGCCGCGTTGGCTGCCCAAAAAGGCGGCCACGGACGTGTTGGGCTGGAGGACAACATCTATTTGTCCAAAGGCGTATTGGCGAAGGGCAGCTACGAGCTGGTCGCCGCCGCCGCACAAGCCGCAAAAGAAACGGGGCGTGACATCGCCACGCCGCGAGTCACACGCGAACTGTTGAAGCTTTAACCGAGACGGCTACTTCGTCCCGGCGACGGCAAACGGTGCCGGTGGCCGGGGTGCAGAAACGGTTTGGGCAGGTGCTCCGATGACGTCGTTCACGGACGGCATCTTTCGGATGTCTGCCCGGGCGACCTTCCAAGCTTGCTGAACGACCCAAGAGAGCGAGCGGTCCAAACGCCCCGCCTGCACTTGAATCTCGTCGAGCATGTCTTCAGGGAAGTAGAGACTTTGTTTGCGGTGATCAGTGCCTGGCATGGTGACTATTCCTCGCGTCGATCAGGCAATTCTTCACCCGTGACGTCATTCACGGCGGGGAATGCCTTGATGCGTTCGCGCGCCAGGCGCCACGCTTGTTGAACAACCCACGAAAGCGAACGATCCTGCCGCGTCGCTTCCTCTTGAATTTCCTTGAGCATCTCCTCAGGGAAGTACAAGGACTGCTTTCGCTTATCGGTACCGGCCATCACTTGGGTCTCCGTTCGGGAGGCGTATCGAAGAGTACGTAATCGCAGAGGTTATCCGACAGTGGAAGCGGTTGGTCAACGATTTCGGTGATTGAACGTCGAAAAAGTACAACCACGCTGGCGGGCGGCGCGAAAAAAGAGGCAACCCGAGCGAGGGATTCTCGCTCGGGTCCACCCCATGGACCTCGAGGGGGAGGGGGTACCTCTGAGGCCCATCCAAACGCTTTTCTCTCTCAACTTTTCTCTCTCAACATCGGGGCGTGGGGCTGTATTCCCTTAGGCGACAATGGCCATGAAAGCACTCTTGGAGCGTGTGTCGCACCGCTACCGACACGTTGTCGCCTCGCCCAGCACGGGGCTCCTGGCGGTTTCCGGTGGCGCGGATTCCACGGCGCTCCTCCTGGCCAGCCACGCGCTCTCGACGGGTTTGGGCATGTCGCTTCACGTGGCGTACATCGATCACGGCCTTCGCCCCGCGGCAGCCGAGGAAGTGCAGTGGGTGAAGCGTCTGTCTGAAAAGCACCGGATGCCGTTTCACACAAGAGCACTTCATCTCAAACCGGGCCCGGGCGTTGAAGCACGTGCGCGGGCGGTCCGGTATGAGGCCCTTGAAGTGATTCGACACGAGGTGCGTGCGGATTGGGTTGCCACGGCTCATACCGCAAGCGACCAAGCAGAAACCCTGCTGATACGCTTGTCACGAGGCGCCTCTCTTGTTGGCGCAGGCTCCATTCGACCTGAGCGTGGCCAGGTCATTCGTCCCCTATTGGATTGGACACGCGATGATGTTCTCCAGTTCCTCAAGCGGCGGCGGGCCAAATTTCTTCATGACGAAATGAACGATGACTTGGCCCTGCTCAGAACCCGTATTCGAAAGCGCGTGCTTCCGGCACTGCGGGTAGCTGCCGGCGATCATGCCGTTCGCGCGCTGGCCCGCTTTGCTGAGTATGCGGGTGAAGATGCAGCATTCCTGAGAGCCAACGCAGAGCGCGCCTTGGCCAAAATCAGCGATGCGGGCCGCGAGACTCTCGAAAACGTTGGATTTGCTGCGCTCGAGCAGGTCCCCAGGCGATGGGTCTTGGCGACGTTCCTCGAGGGAAACAGCATTGGGGTGGACGGGGCGACCCTCGAACGTGTTTTAGAGGCGATGTCGCATGGTCGTGCGTCCCCGGTGAGAGGAGACGGCACATTGAGGCTTGTTCGGGGCCGATGGATCCTGGAAAAGAATCCGCCGCGCCGCTCTGCCAGCGGCCGGGCGAGCGAGTAATCATTCAGTTCGTTATAGTGAAGGGGTTATTGGCGATTTGGGCGTCCCCGGGCGCTCGAACAAGGGGCGACCGAAAGTGCGTTCAAGCTATAAAACGATTGGCCTGTGGGTGATCCTGATCGTCCTCTTCGTGGCGTTTTACAATTTCTTTTCGCACACGAACGAAGAGGTCAAAGAGCTTACGTGGACGGCTTTCCGCGCCAAGGTGGACGCACGGCAGGTGCCCGAACTCGCCATCAAAGGCGACATCTATACAGGCGTTGTGGTGGGCACGAACGGCAACGAACGCTTTCGTGTGATGGGGCCCGAAGCGGACTCGGTGTTGCTCGACAAGCTGCGCGAGATGGGTGTCGAGGTGAAGTACGAGCGGCAGGAACAAAACAGTTTCTGGGTGGCGATGCTCGGCAACTGGATGCCGATTGTCATCTTGTTCTTGTTCTTCGTGTTCTTCATGCGCCAGCTACAAGGCACCGGCGGCAAAGCGATGACTTTTGGTAAGTCCAAAGCCAAGCTGCTCTCGGAGAGCCACAACAAAGTCACATTTGCCGATGTTGCGGGCATCGACGAGTGCAAAGAGGAACTGGAAGAAATCGTTTCTTTCCTCAAAGATCCGAAAAAGTTCACCAAGCTTGGCGGCCGCATTCCCAAAGGCGTCTTGATGATGGGCCCCCCCGGCACGGGCAAGACGCTGCTCGCCAGGGCGGTGGCTGGGGAGGCGGGCGTTCCGTTCTTTTCGATCTCCGGCTCTGATTTCGTCGAAATGTTCGTGGGTGTCGGCGCGTCACGCGTGCGCGACCTCTTTGAGCAAGGGAAGAAGAACGCGCCGTGCATCATCTTCATCGACGAAATCGACGCGGTCGGGCGTCACCGTGGCGCTGGCCTGGGTGGCGGGCACGATGAGCGCGAGCAAACGCTGAACCAGCTGCTCGTCGAGATGGACGGCTTTGAGTCCAACGAAGGCGTCATTCTCATTGCGGCGACCAACCGCCCCGACGTCCTGGACCCGGCTTTGCAGAGGCCTGGGCGCTTTGACCGGCGCATCGTTGTCCCGCGCCCCGACTTGAAGGGGCGCTTGGGCGTTCTCAAGGTTCACACCAAGCGGATTCCTTTGGCGCCAGAAGTCGAACTCGAGATCATCGCGCGTGGCACGCCGGGCATGACGGGCGCCGATTTGGAAAACCTCGTCAACGAGGCGGCGCTTTTGGCCGCGCGGCACAACAAGGAGCGCGTCGACATGACGGACATCGAAGCGGCGAAGGACAAGGTCGTGATGGGTCCTGAACGCAAGTCGATGATCATGTCGGAAAAGGAAAAGCGAAACACGGCCGTGCACGAAGCCGGGCATGCGCTCGTGGGCAAACTCTCGCCTCACTGCGACCCGGTCAATAAGGTCACGATTATTCCGCGGGGTCAGGCACTCGGCGTCACCCAAAGCCTGCCGACCGAGGACAAGCTCAATCTCTACAGGCATGGCATCGTCGACCAAATCGCCATGGCGATGGGCGGCCGAATCGCTGAGGAACTTGTGTTGGGCGACGTGAGCTCTGGCGCGGCAAGCGACATTGAACATGCCACCGCACTTGCGCGTGCGATGGTGTGTCGCTGGGGCATGAGTTCGAAGCTGGGGCCGCTGTCCTATGGCAGTCGCGAGGGCGAGGTGTTTTTGGGACGCGACTTGTCGACCCGACCGGACTACTCCGAAGACACCGCGCGGCAAATCGACGCAGAGGTTCGTGACATCGTCACGCAGTCGTACGAGCGCGCGAAAAAGATTTTGGTCGACAACATGGATGCCCTCAAGCGCATCACCGAAGCGCTCTTGGAGTACGAGACCCTGGATGCCGAAGACTTGAATGTCTTGATCAAAGGTGGGGCGATCACCCGCGAACGCCCGCCGCCGCGCATCACGGCGCCGCCCAAGACGGAGAAGAAGGAAAAGCGGAAAATCTTGGATGCGCTGGAAGGCCTTCCCAAGATGGAACCCAACAAGGCCTAGCCGTTGCTTCGCGTCCGGGTCGTCTCAGCGACGTCGTTTCACGACTTGAAATGGGTGGGGGCGCGGCTGGGTCTTGCCCCACGGCACCTCGTAGAAGTGCCTGCGTCCGTCGTTCTGTTGCTCACGGGCATTGGCGCCTCATTTCTGAAGGCCTTGACGACGAGCGTGGACAAGGTCGCCGGCGGCGCGGAGCTCGCGTGCGTCCCTGGCACTCCAGAAAGTGGCAGCGCGCTGCTGATCGGGCAGGTGGGTCAGCTCAAATCGCTGGGACGAGCCCTCGGCGCAGATGAGATGGGCCAGCGGTTTCGTACCCAGCTTGAACAAGCACTCGGGGCAGCGTCAAAGGCTCCGCTTGTTGGGCGCATGGGGCATAGAGAGTTTCGCCTCGGGGAACGGACGCTGATCATGGGCGTCGTCAACGTCACGCCCGATTCCTTTTCGGATGGCGGTCGTTTTGAAAGCACAGGTTCGGCGATCGCGCATGCCAGGACGTTGATCGACGCCGGTGCCGACGTCATCGACGTGGGCGGGGAGTCCACGCGGCCAGGTGCGCCGACGGTGGACGAAGCGACGGAAATGAGCCGTGTCCTTCCGGTCATTGAGGCTTTGGCGCAGGACGCGCGTGTTCCTGTGTCTGTGGACACGCAGAAGCCAGCCGTCGCACGCGCCGCGCTCAAGTCGGGTGCAAGCTTTGTGAACGACATCGGGGGCCTGCGCGATCCGGAAATGGTGAAGGTCGTGGCGGCTTCCGAAGGGGCCGTGGGGGTCATGCACATGCACGGGACGCCCGCGACCATGCAGCTAGACCCTCGCTATGACGACGTCGTGGATGAGGTGCTGGACGGCCTTGCGGCGTCCGTGGCGCGGGCCGAGGCGGCTGGCATTTTGAAGAACCGAATCTGGGTCGACCCCGGTATTGGTTTTGGCAAGACCCTGGAGCACAACCTCTTTTTGCTCAGGCGGCTGGAAGAATTTCGCGTACTGGGCTGTCCCATTCTCATTGGGACAAGCCGAAAGTCCTTTTTGGGCAAGCTGCTTGAGGGGAAACCCGCCTGGGAGCGTGTTTTCGCCAGCGTGGGGTCGGCAGCTGGACTCGCCGCGATGGGCGTGGCTGACATGGTGCGTGTCCATGACGTCGCCGAGACCCGAGACGCATTGGCCGTGGTCGATGCGGTGCGCACCGCCGAGGGTGGGGGAAGCGCGTACCGGCGTGGGTAACTTGCCCCTGCGGCGATGTCTTCCTAGCTTTCCGGCATGGCTTCCAAGCGGTCGTACGAAACCAGCTTGAACGGCGCGAAAAACGTGACCAAGCTTTTCGGCACCGACGGCGTGCGCGGCGTCGCGAACGTGTACCCCATGACGGCCGAAGTCATGATGCAGCTTGGCAGGGCGCTGGCGTACTTGATTCGCAACGGGCCGCACAGGCACCGCGTGTTGATAGGCAAGGACACCCGGCTGTCGGGGTACATGTTGGAGCAAGCGCTTGCGGCGGGCATTACGTCGATGGGGGTAGACGTCGCGCTTGTAGGACCGTTGCCAACGCCCGCCATTGCCAACCTCACCACATCGATGCGCGCGGATGCGGGCGCGGTGATTTCTGCGTCCCACAACCCCTACCAAGACAACGGCATCAAGTTCTTCTGGCGCGACGGCTTTAAGTTGCCTGATGAAACTGAAGCCAAGCTGGAAGACCTGGTCGCGGGACGAAGCATTGACCACCTTCGGCCCACGGCCACGAAAATCGGTCGGGCAGTTCGTTTGGATGATGCACGCGGGCGCTACGTCGTGTTCTTAAAGAACACGTTTCCGCGTGAACTGACGCTCGAAGGACTGACGGTCGCGGTGGATTGCGCCCATGGCGCGGCGTACCGCGCGGCGCCTGCCGTGCTGGAAGAACTGGGTGCGCGCGTGATTCCGCTTGGCGTTGCGCCGGACGGGAAGAACATCAATCACAAATGCGGGGCACTGCATCCCGACGCTTTGGCAAAAGCCGTCGTCAAAAGCGGTGCGGACATCGGGCTGGCGATGGACGGCGACGCAGACCGGCTCATCGTGGTCGACGAAAAGGGACGCGTGGTCGACGGTGACGCCATCATGGCTGTCTGCGCGTCTGACTTTGCGGCGCGCCGGTTATTGAAGAGAAAAGCGTTGGTCACCACGGTGATGAGCAACGTGGGTTTGGAGCGGGCGCTCGCGCGCCAAGGCGTCAAAGTCGTTCGCACGAAAGTGGGCGACCGTCACGTGGTCGAAGCCATGCGCCGCGGCGGGTACAACTTGGGAGGAGAGCAATCGGGTCATCTCATTTTCTTGGACCATTCGACGACGGGTGACGGATTGTTGGCAGGACTTCAGCTGCTGGCCGTGATGTGTCGCAAGCAGAAGCCCGTCTCTGAGCTGGCCTCGGCGTTTGAGCGCGTGCCGCAGACATTGACGAACCTCGTCGTGAAGCGGCGGCGCGAGCTCGATGAGCTGCCCGACGTTGTTCGCGCGATTCGGGGCGTGGAGCGAAAGCTCGGTCGCGATGGCCGCGTGGTTGTTCGGTTTTCGGGAACCGAACCCAAGGCGCGTGTCCTTGTCGAAGGGCCCGACAAAAAGAAAAACGACAGCTATGCGAGTGAGATTGTGCAGGCCTTGAGTCGCGCTCTGAATGTCTGAAACTGTTGGGCTTTTGACACGTTGCCGGAGCGTCGCAAGACAAGCGCTCCCCAACGGAGTCCTCAAAGCCGGCGCTCGGCTCGCTCGACCAAGCCATGCGACCCTCGATGCTGCCGTGGGGAGCCGATGGCCTTGGCGCGCCTGTCAAATTGAGCTTTGCCCGCGCCGTCGAGGGCAGCAACCAGCTCACGCAGGTGGTCCTGAACGCTTTGCCGAGTGCCTAAGACTTTGGCGAAACGCCGCGCGCCCAGTACATAGGGGGCCCATGAGGCAGCGTTTAGGTGTCAACATCGACCACGTCGCCACTTTGCGACAGGTGCGCAAGGCGGCTTACCCAGACCCCGTGACGGCAGCGGCGCTTGCTGAATTTGGGGGTGCCGACCAAATCACGCTTCACTTGCGTGAAGACCGGCGGCACATTCAAGAACGGGACTTGCGCCTGCTTCGCGAGACGTGCCACAGCGAGCTCAATCTCGAGATGGCGACGTCTCAGGAAATGGCGAAAATCGCCTACGAGTTCAAGCCGGACTTGGTGACGCTCGTTCCGGAACGCCGCGAAGAGCTGACGACCGAAGGCGGCCTGGACGTTTCGTCGCAGCGGGACAGTCTTCAGAAAATGATTCGGCATCTGAAAGACGGTGAAATCCGCGTGTCACTGTTCATCGATCCGGACCTCGAGCAAGTCCGCGCTTCACACCGGTGCGACGCGGACCGGATCGAGTTGCATACTGGGCGCTTTGCCAATGCGCGCAACCGCAAAGAACGAGATCGGGAACTCTCACGCATCGTGGATTGTGCCAAAGCTGCGGCGAAGCTGAACATGGGCGTCGGAGCGGGGCATGGGCTGAATTATGAGAACGTCGGCGCCATGGCGGCGATTTCCGAAATCGACGAGCTCAACATCGGGCATGCGATTGTCGCGCGCGCTGTGCTGGTCGGTTTTGAGAATGCCGTGCGGGAAATGATTCAGCGCATGGTGCGGAGGTAGGGCAATGGCGCTTCTGGGGTTGGGCATGGATGTCTGCTCGGTCGAGCGCATGCGCAAAATCCTTGAAGGGCCACGGGCAGCGCGCTTTTTGGAGCGTGTGTACACGCCCGCGGAACGTGCGGTGTGCGACGCGAGGGCAGACGCTGCATCGGCGTATGCGGCGCGTTTCGCCGCCAAGGAAGCGTTGGTGAAGGCCCTTGGAGCGCCGCCAGGTCTGCGCTGGCAAGACATCGAAGTGGCGCGTGTTTCCGGTGCGCCGCCGACGTTCACCTTAAGTGGTGTGGCGGCTGCTTCCGTCTCGCGGCTCAAGGCCCGCGCGTGGTTGGCGTTGACCCACGATGGCGGGGTTGCCGCGGCAACGGTTGTTCTGGAGCACGCGACGTGAGGCGCGCCGTCACGAGCGAGGAGATGCGTCGCGTCGAATCGCTGGCGGAAGCGCAGGGTACGTCGCTGCACGTTCTCATGGAACGCGCTGGCCTTGCTGTTGCAGAAGCCGCGGTTGCGCTGGCTCCCTCGTCAGGCCGCTTCGTTGTCTTTTGCGGCCCGGGCAACAACGGTGGTGACGGTTTTGTCGCTGCACGCATCTTGTCGCAGCGGGGCAGAGACGTGCGAATCCTTGAAGCCGCCGAGTCCCGTGCGCCTCTGGCCCAGGCGATGCGTGAAGAAGTGCGTCAGCTCCCGCGGATCACCTGGGATGACCTGCCCGCGTTCGGGCGCAATGACGTGGCCATCGACGCGTTGCTCGGGACCGGCCTGGGTCGCATGGTCGAGGGCACGTTGGCCCGTGCGGTCACGGCGATGGCGACGCTTCGTCAAAGCGGTGCGCGTGTTTTGGCCGTGGATGTGCCCTCTGGGCTTGGCAGTGAGGCCCAAGGGGCAGCGGGCCTGTGTGTCACCGCTGACGCAACGATTGCGCTCGGTGCCTACAAGGTGGGTCATTTGCTGGCGAGCGGCCGAGAACATTGCGGACAAACTTCGCTGGCCGACATTGGGCTTTCCGGATGGGTGGCAGAACTCCCTGGCCCCGGCGTCTTTGGCATCGAGGAAGAAGGCGTTCGCGCGATGTTGCCCGCAAGACGCCTTGACACCCACAAAGGGACGTTTGGTCACGTCTTGGTTGTTGCCGGCAGCGAAGGAAAGTCCGGTGCGGCCAGTTTGTGCGCCGAGGGTGTTCTGCGCGCGGGTGCAGGGTTGTGCACCGTGGCGGCGCGTTCAGATGTTTTGGAAGAAGCGCTGCCGCGCGTTCCCGAAGCGATGGGATGGCCCCTGGCCCACGAAGGACCTCTGACGCTGGCGGACGCGCCCTCGCTCCAAGCTGCCTTGGCTGACAAACGGGCGTGGGTGCTGGGTCCAGGAATCGGGCGCGGCAAGGAAACTGGGCCACTGTTCGAGATGTTTCTGAGAAGCACAACGATTCCTGCAGTGCTTGATGCCGACGCACTCAATGCACTCACAAAGCTGGAAGCGGTTCGAGAAGCGAAGGGTGGTTTGATTTTGACGCCGCACCCAGGGGAAGCGGCTCGGCTTTTGGAAATGACACCCGCCCAGGTGCAAGTGGACCGTGTCGCCGCAGCGCGGACGCTTGCTGTTCGCAGCGGCGCCGTCGTTGTCCTAAAGGGTGCGTCAACCTTGGTGGCCGACCCCACCGGAAACCTTTGGGTCAACCCCACCGGCAACCCAGGGATGGCCAGCGGTGGGATGGGCGATGCATTGGCGGGGATGATTGGTGGATTCTTGGCTCAAGGCCTACCGCCATTGGATGCCGCCCGAATCGGTGTTTATGCGCATGGCGCCGCAGCTGACATTGCCGCCCAACAGACTGGCCAGCTAGGTCTACTGGCGCGCGACGTGCTCGCTTCGTTGGGAACGGTGTGGACGCGCTGGAAACGCTAGCAGCAGAGTGGGTGACGACTTCGCCTGCCGAGACACGTCGCTTGGGTGCTGCACTGGGTGCGTTGCTTCGGGCGGGCGACTTCGTGGGTCTTTCCGGTGGTCTTGGCGCGGGGAAAACGGAGTTCGTTCGAGGCGTCGCCGAAGGCGCTGGCGTCCCCTTGGACCAAGTCGCCAGTCCCACTTTCGCCATCGTCTACCCGTACGCTGGCAGGCTCCCGCTCTATCACGCCGACTTGTATCGCCTGACAAACGTCCGCGAACTCTACGAAACGGGTTTCTTCGACATGGGTGATGACGGAGCGTTTCTTGTCGAATGGTTCGAGCGCATTCCAGAGGCGGCCCCCAGGGAGCGCCTGGTGCTGGCGTTCCGAAACGAAGGCGACGACACACGCCGAATCTCTGCCGACGCACGGGGAAGTCGGGCGTGTGAGTTGTTGCGCCAATGGACGGTGGCGAACCCAGAAAGTTAGCCAGCAAGTTCTTCGAGCGACCACCGGTGAAACGAGAGGTCGGCATCGACACCGATGAGCTCGTTGTCTGCAACCGGATGCCAGGGCGCGTTGTTGTGCAGCGCTTCGCTGCTGACCAGAAAATGCTCGACGCGTGTGCCGGGCGCTGGCGCAGCGGTTTCGCTCGAAGTCGCGAAGAAGAGTGAGCGCCCGCGGCGGCTGGCGACCAAAACGTGACCGTCGGTGACGAGAAAGTTCAGCGCGGAAGTGCCGCTGACGTCATCTGTCAGTCCTTCGACCGAGCGCATTGTGAGTGCGAGGGCGGTTGCGACCGCCCGCACGTTCTTTGGGGAATCTGCATCCGCCAGGTGCGACAAGAAGAGCTGAAAACATCGCTCCGAGTCTGTTTCGCCACGCAAACGCGTGCGCCGCTCGCTCGGCAAGAGCGCCTCGAGCGCGGGCTGTTGCTCGGCAAAGCGGTGCAACGTCCCGTTGTGCGCGAACGCCCAACGACCTTCCCGAAAAGGATGCGCGTTTTGAGCTTCGACCGCGCCGACAGATGCCAAACGAACATGCGCCAGCACGGAGCGGGCGACAACCCGCGAACACACCGCCTCAAAGTTGGGGTCGGCGAAGGCGGGAGCGAGTCCCATGTTGTGCTGCATCGTGGCCGTGGGGTGCTCCCAATAGGCAATGCCCCAGCCATCTTTGTGTTCCTTCGATTGAACCCGGAGCGCGTTGGGATGGGTCAGCAGCGCGTCGCGCACTGAAGCGGGAGAGGCGGCGCGCAGTCCGAACAACCGACACATGTCACGAGTTTCCCACAGCCGGGGCAGACCACACGAGTTGACCGCCCTTCACCACGCTGCGCACCTGAGAAATGCCCAGGTGGTACGGCAACATCCTGGGGTGTGGGCAACCGAAAATCACAAGGTCGGCGGGGCCTTGCACAGCGAGCCGTCCCGCGTCTGTGAGCGCCAGGGCGAGTGCCCCGCCCCGAGTCGAAGCCCAGTACGCTTCTTGGGGTGTCAGGCCATTTTCGAGGCAAGCGAGGCCGAGCGCGAGGGCGTGATTCTCTGACATCGCAGAACCCGGATTGACGTTGCTCGCCAGCGCCATGGGCACACCCAAGTCCCAAAGCTTGCGGCCAGGTGCGTAGAACTTCTGACGCAGAAACAGCGTGGACGTCGGCATCAGTGTTGCGACGACACCTGCCTGAGCCAGTGCGCGCGCGCCGGCGTCAGAAATATTCTCCAAGTGATCCGCCGATACCGCCCGAACGTCGGCCGCGAATTCGGCCCCACCACCAGCGTTCAGCTGGTCAACGTGCAGCTTCACGCCCAAGCCAAGCCGCTTTGCGGCATCAATGAACGGGCGCGTTTCCGAAGCCGTGAAAGCGCCTTTTTCGACGAACGCGTCGACAAAGCGCGCGAGCCGCTGCGCCGCGACTTGTGGCAACAGTTCTTCGACGCAAGCCTTGAGGTACGCATCTCGCGGCGCATCCGGTGGTGCCGCATGGAGTGCGAGGAGGGTAGCGTGAAGCGAAATCGGTTGGGCCTGGCCAAGCTTCGAAATGACGCGCAGCAGTTTGAGTTCTTCGGCGACGCTCAGGCCGTAGCCGCTTTTGACTTCTGCCGTCGTGACACCAAAAGACAGCAGGCGCCGCAATCTGGGAAGCGCTTCAGTGAAGAGATCTTCTTCGCTTGCGGCTCGGGTCGCCCGCACCGTCGAAGCAATGCCGCCGCCTTTCTGGGCGATGTCGAGGTAGTTCGCCCCGGCGCAGCGCATTTCAAACTCGAGCGACCGTTCTCCCGCAAACACGACGTGCGTGTGTGGGTCGACGAAGCCCGGCCCGACGAAGCCCCCCGCGGCGTCGAGCACCTGCGTGGCGGTATCGACCGCCCCGGCGGGCAATTCGCCTTCGCCACCGATGAACGCCACCTTCGCGCCGGCGACACCGACGCAAGCGCCCGGTTGTGCATCGAGTGCGGATGCCGCGCCGGCCGAAATCGGCCCATTGCATGTCACCACCGACGACGTTCGCCGGATGAGCAGCGAGAGCCGCATGTCAGCGGGTCAGCCCAGGAATTCTGACACCTTTTTCGTGGGCGACTTGAATCGCCTTCTCGTAGCCGGCATCCGCATGGCGCATGACACCCAGCGCTGGATCGCTGTTGAGAACTCGAGAAATTCGTCGCTGCGCTTCGGGTGTGCCGTCGGCCACGATGACCTGTCCCGCATGCTGGGAGTAACCAATGCCCACGCCACCGCCGTGGTGGATAGAGACCCACGACGCGCCATTCACGGCGTTGACCAGCGCGTTGAGCAGGGGCCAGTCGGAGACGGCGTCGGAACCGTCTTTCATGCCTTCGGTTTCTCGATAAGGACTGGCCACGGAACCGCAGTCGAGGTGGTCACGACCAATCACAACCGGTGCTTTCAGTTCGCCCGTGCGCACCATTTCGTTGAAGCACAACCCCGCTTGCTCACGCTCGCCATAGCCGAGCCAGCAAATGCGCGCAGGCAATCCCTGAAACGCAATGCGCTCGCTGGCCAGCGACAGCCAGCGCTGCAGCGAGGCCTTCTCTGGAAAGAGTGCGCGAACGGCGGAGTCGGTCTTGCGGATGTCTTCGGGGTCACCGGACAGCGCCACCCAGCGAAACGGCCCTTGGCCTTCGCAAAAGAGAGGCCGGATGTAGGCAGGCACAAAGCCCGGAATGCGAAACGCGTCGCGCGCACCTGCGATTTCCGCCTGCGCACGCAGGTTGTTGCCGTAGTCGAAAACATGCGAGCCCTGCGCCTGAAAATCGAGCATCGCGCGCACCTGCGCCGCCATGCTTGCTCGGGCCTGGTCAACGTAAGCATCGGGATTCTTCTGTCGCAGCGCAGCCGCATCGGACAGCGACAGCCCCGCGGGGATGTAGCCGTTGAGTGGGTCGTGTGCCGAAGTTTGGTCGGTGACCAAATCGGGCCGAAGACCGCGCCGGAACAGGTCCGGAAAAACCTCCGCCGCGTTTCCGATGATGGCCACCGACAGCGGCCGACGTTCTTGTTTCGCCGCCTGGACTTGTGCGAGCGCATCGTCGATGTCTTTGGCGATGACGTCGAGGTAGCGCGTCTCCACTCGCTTTCGGGCACGGGACGCGTCGACTTCGACGCCCAGAAAAACAGCGCCGCACATCGTGGCCGCCAGCGGCTGCGCGCCTCCCATGCCGCCAAGCCCTCCCGACAGGATGATTCGTCCCGCCAGACTGGGGTCGCCAAAGTGTGCGCGTCCGGCCTGGGCGAAGGTTTCGTAGGTGCCTTGAACGATGCCCTGCGAGCCGATGTAAATCCACGAGCCCGCGGTCATCTGTCCGTACATCATGAGGCCCTTCGCTTCGAGCTCGCGAAAGTGCTTCCAGTTGGCCCAATGGGCAACAAGGTTCGAGTTGGCCAGCAAGACGCGCGGCGCGTCGGTGTGCGTGCGCAGAACGCCGACCGGTTTGCCCGACTGAACCAGCAACGTTTCTTCGTCGCCCAGCATGCGAAGCGACGTCACCAACTTGCCGTAACTTTCCCAATCGCGCGCGGCTTTGCCGGTGCCGCCGTAGACGACCAAATCGTCGGGCCGCTCCGCGACGTCGGGGTCGAGGTTGTTCATCAGCATGCGCAGGGCCGCTTCTTGGACCCAGCCACGGCAGCTTTTCTGGGTGCCCCTGGGGGCGCGAATCGTCATTTGCACAATGCATCTTGTACGCCGGACGTTTGAGCGCTACCAGCACTCTGGCAACCTTGGAGGCACTTGGTGACGCGGCGACAGATTCGTGTGGTGGGTGCAATGCTGACCCGGGAAGACGGGCGCTACCTCATAACGCAGCGCTCCCCGAGGGCGACCCTGCCACTGAAGTGGGAGTTTCCTGGCGGCAGGGTGGAAGAGGGCGAGGCCGACGCCGTTGCGCTGGCGCGCGAACTTCGTGAAGAGCTCAGCGTGGACATCGTCGTGCAAGAAGAAGTGATGCACGTGCATCACCCGTACCCGAACTACGATATCGACTTTCGGGTGTTCAAATGCCGCCTCAAGGGTGACGAGGCCGCCATCGTTCACCGCAAGGCCCATGACCACAGGTGGGTGACGCTTGAGGAAATGTCGGCATACGAATTCCCCGACGCCGACGCGCGCACGCTGAACAAGTTGCTGGGTTTGGAAGACGACCACTAGCAGGCTGCTGAAAAACGTCGCGAGCAGGCCGAGATGCCAGGCGCGGGAGGCCCTTTCGCCGCAGCGTGCTCTCTGTACGTGAGGACGAAAGGAGGGGCCCGCAACGCCGCAGATGGGACGCG
>JBJXGM010000001.1:0-42460 GCA_046155985.1 Myxococcaceae bacterium
GACGCCATCATGGAAGCGGCAGACGCGGGGATTGGCGTCATCATTGCCATCACCGAAGGTATCCCGGTGAACGACATGATTCGGGCGAAACGCTATCTGCAGGGACGGACATCGCGACTCATTGGCCCCAACTGCCCAGGCGTCATCACGCCGGGGGCCAAGTGCAAAATTGGCATCATGCCCGGCCATATTCACAAACCCGGTCGGATTGGCGTGGTGTCACGCTCAGGGACGCTGACCTACGAAGCCGTGCATCAAGTGACACAGCTTGGGCTGGGGCAGTCGACGGCGGTGGGCATTGGTGGCGACCCCGTGAACGGGACCGACTTCGTGGACGTGCTCAAACTGTTTGCCGCCGACGCAGAAACCGATGCCGTCATTTTGATAGGTGAGATTGGCGGTTCTGCCGAAGAAGCCGCCGCCGAATACATTGCCAAGGAATTCAAAAAACCGATTGCCGGATTTATTGCCGGTCAGTCGGCGCCGCCGGGCAAGCGCATGGGCCATGCCGGTGCCATCATCGCTGGCGGCAAGGGCACCGCCGCAGAGAAGATTCGTGCCTTGCAGGGCGCAGGCGTTCGCATGTCGCCTTCACCCGCTGAGTTGGGAACCACCCTGAAAGCAGCGCTGGAGGCAGGGGCTGCGCGTCGCTAAGGGCGACAGAAAGAACGTGTGACCATGGCCATCGAACGCACACTCTCCATCATCAAGCCAGACGGTCTTGAAAAAGGCGTCATCGGCAAGATCATCGCCCGCTTCGAAGAAAAGGGGCTCAAGCCTGTCGGGATTCGGCTGACGCAGTTTTCAAAAGCCGAAGCCGAAGGATTCTACGCGGTCCACAAAGCGCGGCCGTTTTTCAACGACCTGGTCACGTTCATGACCAGCGGGCCCGTGGTCGTCATGGCGCTGGAGGGCGAAGCCGCGATTTCGAAGAACCGCGAAATCATGGGCGCCACCAACCCCGCAAACGCCGCGCCGGGCACGATTCGGAAAGATTTCGCGACGAACGTGGAACAAAACACCGTCCACGGCTCGGACAGCGTCGAGAACGCGAAGAACGAAATCGCGTACTTCTTCCGCGAAACCGAGCAGTTTGCCTACGCCTGGAAGCGATAGCGCGCCGTCATTTTGACGAGAACGCCAAGACCATGCGATGCGTCCCGCCGTGGAAAACGGCCGGCCCATCGATCTCTTAGGACTTGATCTCCCTGCATTGACCGCTTGGGTCACGGGAGAGCTGGGCGAAGCGCCTTACCGCGCCAAGCAAATCTACCGTTGGGTTCACCAGCTTGGGGTTGTCGATTGGGAGGTCATGACCGACCTCCCCAAAAGCCTTCGTGCCCGGCTTGCTGCCGCCGTGAGTCTGGCGCCCCTGATGAAGGACCTTGAGCAGTGTTCGACGGATGGAACCATCAAATACCGTTTCCGAACGCACGACGGGCGCTTCATCGAGTCGGTGTACATGCCCTCCGAAGACCGAAAGACGCTTTGCGTCTCCACGCAGGTGGGCTGCGCGATGGGCTGCAAGTTCTGCATGACGGCGACCTTGGGCCTGATTCGCAACCTCACTGCAGCGGAAATCGTGGCGCAAGTGCACGCGGTTAACCGTGACGTGCGTCAGCGAGAAAAGCTGGAGCTGTTTCGGCCGCTGACCAACCTGGTTTTCATGGGGATGGGTGAGCCCCTGCACAACTTCGAGAATCTCAAGACCGCACTCCAGATTCTCCAGTCGGAAGAGGGTCCCAATTTCTCACATCGACACGTGACGGTGTCGACGGTGGGCTTGGTGCCGATGATTGAACGCTTGGGGAATGAGACCGACGTCAAGCTCGCCATTTCGCTGAATGCCACGACCGACGAGCAGCGCGCAGCGATGATGCCCGTGAATCGAAAATGGAACCTGGGTGCGTTGATGGAAGCGTGTCGGCGATTCCCCATGCGGCAGGGAAGGCGCATCACGTTTGAGTACGTGCTGCTTCGCGGCGTGAACGACACCGACGACGACGCTGCGCGACTGATTGCGCTGCTCCGCGGCATTCCGGCGAAGGTGAACCTGATTCCTTACAACGAGAATCCTGGGCTGGGCTTCAAGACCACCGCAGACGTGGATGCGGAGCGGTTTCGAGAGCTTCTGCTGGCAGGCCAAGTGGCCGCTTTTATTCGAAAAAACAGAGGTCGAGACATCGCTGCGGCGTGTGGCCAATTGGCGAATCGCGATATGCCAGCCGGCGCAGGCCAGGCAATGGCGGCGATGTGAGCTTGTCGGAACGTTGACTTGCCCACAGAAGGGGCGATACACGCTGCCCCTCGCTGACACACCGGAGTTGCCATGGCTGTCGTTCTTCGTCTTTCCCGAGCTGGTGCCAAAAAGATGCCGTACTACCATGTGGTTGCGACCGATTCGCGCAACCCACGGGACGGCAAGTTCATCGAAGTGGTCGGCTCGTATGACCCCAACCATGCGCCTTCGAAGATTGAATTCACGCGCGAGCGGCTGGAGTACTGGCTGGGCAAAGGCGCTTTGCCTTCCGAGACCGTCGGCGAGCTCATCAAGCAATGGCGCAAGTCCAGTGCGATTGCCCCGGAAATCATCGCGGGCGGTGGGCGTGGGGCGGGTATTTCGGCCGCTGTGAAGTCGTAGCGCACGCACAGCTTGGAAGCGCTTCTTTCATTTTTGGTGAAAAAGCTGGTCGACCGACCGGACCAAGTCGAGTTGCGATCGACTCAAGTTCCGAACGACGGTGGCTGGCTGTTTGAACTCAAGGTTGCGCCCGAAGACATCGGGAAAGTGATTGGTCGGGACGGGAGAACCGTCAATGCCATGCGCACGGTGTTGGCAGCCGTCGCGCAGAAGCGCGGTGAACGCGCCAAGCTCGAAATCCTCGATGACCGGCGCACAGTCGCGCAAGCTGCGGTGCTTGCGGCTGCCGTCGAGCCGACGACCGAGCCTACGCCGACGTGACGCGTTCTCCAATTCGGGCCACGCCGGCGACTCCAGTGACGATGGCCGTGGGTTACGTCGCTCGCGCACACGGCATCGATGGGGAAGTCGCCGTCCGGACGTTTGACCCCCAAAGCCGCGTGCTCGAGCGCTGCACGCGTGTTTGGCTGACGGCTCCGAACGCCCCCGAACAGCAACGCGAGGCGCGTGTTCGGCAGAGTCGCAAGGCAGCGAAAGAGTGGCTGTTGTCGCTGGAGGGTGTTGCCGATCGCACCAATGCCGAGGGCCTCAAAGGCTGTGAAGTGAGGGTCGACCGGGCGCTTCTGCCGCCGCCGGGCCCCGACGAATTTTTCGAGGGAGACTTGATCGGGCTAACGGTGACGGACGCATCCGGCGAACGCTTGGGAACCCTCGAATCCATCGCGCATACGGGACCCGTGCCCAATCTCGTCATTCGGAACACGTCAGGCGGCGAGCTGTGGGTGCCTTTCGCGGATCCCTTTGTGGTAGCCGTGAAGCTTGAGGCCCGCGAAATCGTCTTGCGGCCGCCAGAAGAGGAGTAGGGGCATCGGCATGCGCGCGGAAGTTCTCACGCTATTTCCGAACATGTTGACCGGCTTTCTGGACGAGAGCGTGTTCGGGAAAGCGCGCGCCCGCGGACTTATCGAGGTTCGCGTCACCGACATTCGGGACTTCGCGATGGACAAGCACCGTGTGGTGGATGACGCGCCCTACGGCGGCGGTGCCGGAATGGTGATGAAGCCCGAGCCCCTGGTGGCGGCGATAGAGGCCGCGCGGCAGCGGCTTCCGGAAGCCAAGGTGTATTTGATGTCGCCGCGAGGAGGCCCGTTCGACCAATCCATGGCGCGTTCGCTGGCCAAGGATGCAACGAAGGGCCTGGTTCTCGTGTGCGGGCGCTACGAAGGGATGGACGAGCGCGTTCGCCACCACGCGGATGGCGAGATTTCGGTGGGAGACTTCGTGTTGTCGGGCGGCGAGCTGGCGGCGTGCCTGGTGCTGGATGCCGTGGGCCGGCTCGTGGACGGGGTGCTTGGCAACGCGGCGTCGGCCACCCACGAAAGTTTTGAGTCGGGGCTTTTGGAGTACCCGCAGTACACGCGCCCTGAAAGCTTTCGGGGTCAGGGCGTGCCGGCGGTGCTCTTGTCTGGAGATCACGCCAAAATCGCAAAATGGCGCCGGAAACAGGCTCTGCGCATCACAAAGCAACGGCGGCCCGATTTGTTGATGGGGCAAGCGCTTGGACCCGACGACCAGCGCTTGCTGGAAGAGCCTGAAGACCCCTAAAAAATTTGGGAGAAACCCCTGAGGGCCCCGATGAGGCAGCAGACTTGTAGACAGTTTGCCCCTCTGCTAGGACCGCCCCCCTTCGGAGTCTGCCTAATGGGTCGTCAAGCGATTTTGGATTACATCGAAGCGAAGCAACTGCGCAAAGAGCTCACGCCCTTTCGCCCCGGTGACACTGTGCGTGTTCACTGGAAGGTGAGGGAGGGCGACAAAGAGCGCGTGCAGGCATTCGAAGGCACCGTCATTCGCAAGACGCGCGGTAGCGCACGCGCGACGTTCACCGTCCGCAAAGTCTCTTACGGCGTCGGCGTCGAACGCATTTTCCCGCTCCACAGCCCTCGGTACGAACGCATCGAAGTGCTCACCCGTGGATCGGTCAGCCGTTCACGCTTGTTCTATCTGCGTGACTTGCAAGGCAAGGCCTCGCGCGTGGATGTGCAGGAAGAGAACGCCCCGGTCGCTGGCGGCGTTGCTGCCCCAGTCGCGGGTCAGTAAGCGAGCGTTCTGCTGCAGGCGGCCTATACTCACGCCTGCCCATGCAGCTTCTTGAGCTCACCCTCAACAACGTCAGGGGCTTCTCGCCCCAGATACGTCTGTCGCTCAAGGCCGGCTACCACGTGCTGGTGCCGAGCTCTGCCGAAGTGCCGCGGTTGGGAGACTTGTTCTCGGCGCTCTTTTTCGCCGACGGGCGAGGTGGCGACGCCGTTTTCGCCGCAGCGCCTGGGGCGGACGTCACGCTCCTGATTTTGGGGAAAGACAAAGCGACCTATCGCCTTCAGCGAACGCTTGGGCAGGCGGGAAGCCTCGCCCGGCTGTCCACTGGAAATGGCGAGTTCGAAACCCTGACCACCGATGCCGGCGACATGGGGCAATTCTTACGCAATCAAGTGGGAAGCCCTGGAAAGAGCGCGTTCGAGAAACTTTTTGTCCTCAATTCAGGGCAGCTGCCATCGCAAAAAGCTGCGCCGTTGGCGGTAGCCACCGCGCCAAAGTCCCCGTCGACGGGGCTCCAGCCATCTGCCCGGACGACATCTTCGATGTCGCTGGCTGCGGCGCAACCTGCTCCGGGGGACGTGGGGCAACTGCGAGATCGCCTCGCCGCGCTGGAGAAGGAACAGGTTTCTGCAGACGAAGTGGCTCGACTGCAGTTTGAACTGGATGGCATTGCCTCGAAGGTCTTTGAAGCCGAAGCGATTTTGAAGGGCGCTGAGGGCTTGCAACTTGCGGTGGAGCAGGCCCAGGCCACGCTGGCCCAAGCGCCCACGGCAGAGTCCCTCGGGCTTCCGAATGACATTGGTGACCAGCTTGCGCGTTTGCCTGAGATCACCCGGCGGCGTGATGCAGCGTTAGCCAAACTCGACGCGGACAAACAGGGCGCGGGCTTTGAAGGCCCAGCGTCCATTGCGCCGGTTTGGGGTGAGCCACTCTTTTGGGTGGGGAACGTCTTGGGCGTCGTCGCGCTCACCTTGGGCGTCGGGTTGTCTGGCATCGGCAAGTACGTTGCGTTGCTCAACATGCCCGCTTTTGGCTTGTCGGCTTTTCTGACGTTGCGATACCTCGACGCGCGTGAGCAAGCCGAACGCGGCTCCCGGCGCGGGAACCGGCTGGCGGAACGTGAACAAAAGACCGTCGAACAGTTTGAGCGTCAAGCCCAAGCCGCACAGGAGGCCATCAAACGCCTTTCCGTCGATTCACCGGAAGCAGCGTTGGAGGTTTTGGGGCAGCGACAGGTGGCGCAAGCTCGACTGGCCGAAGCACAAGGCAGGCTGGCCGCGATGGAGGAGCGTCCCGATTTTCAGCGCGCCCGGGAAGAACATGCCCGCTTGGTGAGTGCTCAGGAACAGCTCAACCAGCAGATCACCGAAAAGGGCGCGTACGTGCGAGACGCGCACGACGTCGCGGCAGACATCGAAAAAGTTCGAGAAGAGATAGCCGCTGCGGAGAAGCCTGCTTCGCCGCCCGCCGCGCCGGCTTTCGTTGCGCCTCCGACGCCAGAGGTTTCAGTCGCGCTCGTTCCGCGCGAGGACCCTTTCCCGGCGTTCTTCGCGCTGGCGGCCGATGCGTTCGTTCTGGATGTGCCTCAAACAGTCGCCCACATGCGCGATCGCCTGGCGCAGTACGCCGCGGCGCTCACCGACAAACGCGTGCGGGGGATGCAGACGGATGGGCAAGGAAGGGCAAGCGCCCTGACGGCTGCCGGCGCAGTGCCGGTGGGGCAACTGGCATCCGAAGATTTGGACGGCCTGTATTTGGCCGCGCGTCTGACGTTTGTGGAGCGTTTCATGCAGCGCTTTCGCGTGCCCTTCGTTGTGGAAGGTTTGGGAGAATCATGGCCGCCTCAGCGAACTGCCTTGCTCGCCCGCATGCTGCGGCACTTGGGAACACTGACCCAGGTGTTTCATGTGACGCGGCAAGCGGTGTTTGCGCAGAACACCGATGCGGCACTGAATGTTTGATGAACCATGTCGCTCACTGACAAACAGCGGCTCGGTGAAGCCGCCGAAGCACTTGCGCTTCTTCATCTGGAGAAAAAGGGCTTTACCCTTTGCGACAGAAACGTCTGCTCCAAGTGGGGGGAATTGGACCTCGTTGTGCAACGCGGAGAGCTCGTGTGTTTCGTTGAGGTTCGTGCGCGAACGCGCGACAGCTACGGCGGCGCCGCCGCCAGCGTGACCTGGGCGAAACAACGCCGTGTGGTGCGTGCCGCGCGTGAGTACGTGTTCCGGCGGAAGCTGAACAGTCACCGGCTTCGTTTCGATGTCGTGACGGTCCAGGGGCGGTTAGGGCAAGAACAGGTTTCTCACATCGAAGGCGCGTTCGACGCGGGAGCAGCTTAGATGCCAGGCACACTGTTTTTGGTCGCGACGCCTATTGGCAACCTGGGTGACGTGTCTGCGCGCAGCCGCGAGTGTCTGGAGCGCGTGGATTTTGTCATTGCCGAAGACACGCGCAGAACGCGCGCTTTTCTGACCCACTTGGGGTTGTCGAAAAGCTTGCTGGCGCTTCCTGGCTTCGATGAAGCGCGGCGCGTGGCGCCGTTGGTCAGGCGACTGAGTGACGGCGAATCCGCCGCACTGGTGAGCGACGCGGGCAGTCCGGGCATCAGCGACCCAGGTGAGGCGCTTGTTCGCGCCGCCGTTGATGCAGCGGTTCCGGTGCAAGTTGTCCCGGGCCCCAGTGCCGTCATCGCTGCGCTGTCGGGCTCAGGTTTGCCGACGGCACGGTTTCACTTTCTGGGGTTTCTTCCTAGGAAAGGCACGGAGCGCGAGGCACTCTTGGACGAAGTGGCTTCGTTGTCTGCGACGCTCGTCATCTACGAGTCGCCCCGGCGGGTGGCCGAAACTTTGGCGGAGTTGGCCGAATTGTTCGGGGAGCGCGAAGCGTGCGTCGCCCGCGAGCTCACCAAACTTCACGAAACGTTCGATCGCGGCACGCTGCCGGCGCTTGCCGCGCGCTATGCCGACAGCGAAGTCTTGGGAGAAATCGTCCTGGTGATTGAAGGACGGTCTCGCGAGGAAATCTGGCCAGAAGCCGAAGTGCGCGCCGCTGTCGAGAAGGGCGTTGCGGATGGGGCCAGGCTGAAGGAGCTCGCGCGAGAAATCGCGCAGCAGGCCGGCTGGAAAACAGCCGACGTTTATCGGCTCGGTCTCAAAAGTTCAGACTCACCGACAGGTCAGTCGTGAAGAGCCCATTGTCGACGATGCGCAGACGCTGCGACGGCAAATCCAATCGGTAGTCGAAATTGGGGTTGGGCACGCCTGCCGCGCCGTTCATGTCTTCCGCGGACAGAAAGCGCGCTGTCTGCATTCCGTATCCGGCGCGTGCGCGCGCGGTGAAGAGGTCGGTGATGTGCACCACGAGTGCGAGACTGGCGTCCAATTGGACGTAGTCACCGCTTCGCATCAGCTTCTGAAACAGAGCCGAGACCTCGTTGTAGTAGCGGCCTGAGGACACGTACGTGGCTCTGCCGCGCAAATCGAGTGTGAAGCGCGTGCCTTTGCCAGAGGCATTGCCAGGTGTCAGTTCAGCGCCAAACCAAAAGCCCGCGAGATGCGGCGGCTGAAGGCCGGCTTCCGCGCGGGTGATTGCGCCACACTGATCGGGATTTCCAAGGTTGTTGAGGTCCGTGCGGTCGCAGTTCGAATAAAAAGCAGGCCCGGGGTGCGCCAACGTGTAGTTCACGCGTACGTAGGGTTCGACAATTCCGTAACGGCGCGAGAGCGCGGTCGAAAACGTGAAGCGATGGGTCTTGTCGCCGACCGCCGTGGGCGCTACGGCCGCAGTGATGGCGGCGAGATTTCGACGCGACGCGGTAGGCGTCTCCCATTCAAACGCAATAATCCAGGTGGGTTTGCTGCTGTCCTTCGACTGTCGAAACGGCGCGTAGGCCAAGCCGAAAACCGCATTTCCAAGGCCACGTCGGAAATTGATGTTGGGCACTGTCACGAAGGGATCCCCCAAGGAGGGATCTGCCGCACAACCCGGGTTGACGGTGTCGCCGTTGGGGCGAAAACAAGAACGCGTCAGCGAGGAGCTGCCCGGGGTTTGGCCTGCGCTCAATGCGTAGGCATCGCTTTGAGACAACACGTAGGGCAAGCCGATGTGCAGCTCGAGATCAGTCCAAAGGCCGATGCGCATATCGAAGTTGAGGCGCGAATCCACGTACACAAAGTCCAATTCCCGCGTCTCGCTGAGCGTTCCGCCAGCGTAGGACTCGCGGGCGATTCCGGCGTTGTGTTGTGTCCGCGAGTAGCCGACGTCCAGGAACAGCCCGAACGGGTGATTGTCTTCTGCGGAAGAAGCAATGCGCGTGACGTCAGCAGACCACGCAAGTCCGGGAAGCATTGCCAGCAGAAAAAGAGCTTCGCGTCGGCCAATCATGCGCGTGCCACGGTAGCGCGCCCCAGGCATGGCGTCCACGGTGCTTTACTTGGCGACGCTCAGGCTTCCGAGCCGCGCGTCGAGTTCGGCGATCGCCGCGCTCAGTCGGGACAACTGGGACGCATCGAGCTGGCGGCGACGGTTGTGTCCCTTCGCAAAGGGATCAATGACGCGGTCTTGGGCGCTCATCACTTGGTAGTGAAGGTGCGGCGCATAGGACCTGCCGCTGTTGCCCGACTGCGCGATGACATCGCCCTTGCGTACGCGCTTGCCTGGACGTGCGTCCGGCGGCAGCTCAGCCAGGTGGAGAAACAGTGCGCGACGGTGTGGCGACGCCTCTTCGGTGAGTTCAAGACAATTGCCGTTGGCGCGAAACTTCCAATTGCGTCGTGTGAGCGTCCCATGGAAGGGCGCGCGCACGGGTGTCCCGACCGGCGCCTTGAAGTCGATGCCTTGGTGACGGCGTCCGTCGCGGATGAGCGAGGTGATTTGTTCGTATCCGTCGATCGGTGAGTTTGCCAGTCGCTCCTCAAGTTCTTGGCCCGTGGGCTCATAAAAGCGAGCGAACGGGTCCCCCTCAGCTTGGAAACGATAGGCGCGCAGGGTGCTGGCCCGTTTCTGGCTCACCAAACGGAGCGCATAAAGCAGAGGTTCTTCGCCGTCGCGAGGCTCGAAGAGGACGTCGACCACATCGCCGCGAAGCAAACCTTGCGGCATGTCGAGCCACCACACCAAGGCGCGGCTCACGACCTGGGCGAGGGCTGGAGCAACGACACCCCCCGCCTGGAGCGCGAGGCTGGTTTCCAAAGGGCCGGAGACGACCACGCGAATGGCTCTTGGGCCGAAGGGGGTGGGTTCGGTGGCCTGCGCCACTGCGGGGGGCGGCGACGGTTCAGCCGGCAACGGCGCGGGAGGGGATTGAACGGTAGAGGCAGGAGCGCTCGATGCCGCGACACGCGGCGAGTTGTCTGTGACAAGCCGCTTGCGCGTTCGAAACCAGTAAGTCCCAAAGACGACGCACGCCATCAGCACGACCAACATCACGCGCGGCGCCAAACGTTGACGACGTTGCATGCCGTGCAGGGTGGTGATGGGACGACGCATGGGCGAGACGACCTCCGAATGGTCAGGCGAATGGTCAGGCTTCTTCGGCGCTGCCCTCATCGCGCAGACCGAATTCCTTCATCTTGGTCTGTAGCGACTTCCGAGAGATTTGCAAAAGCTTGGCTGCTCGGGTGACGTTGCCACCCTTTTCATCGAGCGCTTTGACGATGAGGTCGCGCTCGAGCGCCGCGGCTTTCTGACGGACAATGTCTTTCAGGCCGCCCTCGCCTTGGGCAGCTGCCGCACTCTCGGGCACGGCGGGCTCGGGCGTGTGGCGAATCGTCTCGGGCAAGTCTTTGAGCTCGATGCGCTTCCCGTCCGAGAAGAGAATGACGCGTTCCATGAGGTTTTCGAGCTCGCGAATGTTTCCGGGCCATCGGTAACCTTGGAGTGCAGTTAACGCAGCATCGTCGATGCGTTCAATGTGGCGGTTGAGGCGCTTGTTGTACTTGTCGACGAAATGTTTCGCGAGAATGGCGATGTCACTTGCTCTGTCGCGAAGCGGCGGCAGTTCCATGGGGACGACCGCAAGCCGGTAGTAGAGATCTTTTCGAAACCGACCCGCCTCGACTTCTTCAAGCAAATTGCGGTTAGTGGCTGCGATCAGGCGAACGTCGACGTGGACAGTTTTGATTCCGCCGACGCGCTCGAATTCGCTTTCCTGAAGCGCGCGCAAGAGCTTGACCTGCATCTCGACCGGAATTTCACCAATCTCATCCAGAAAAAGCGTACCGCCGTCAGCAAGCTCAAAGCGCCCAGGCTTGGAGGTGACCGCACCCGTGAATGCACCGCGCTCGTAGCCAAAGAGCTCGGACTCCATGAGGTCCTTGGGAATCGCCGCACAGTTGATCTTAATGAGCGGTTTCCCTCGACGCGAGCTGCCTTCGTGAAGGGCGGTCGCCACAAGCTCTTTGCCCGTGCCGCTCTCGCCGGTAATCAAAACGGTGGAAGGGCTGTCGGCGACGCGGTCGATGACGCGCAGCACTTCCTGCATCTGTGGGGACTCGCCGACCATCGCCTCGCGACCACGGCCGTCGGCACGCACACCGCGTTGGGCAATGACGTGGCTGGCAGCAGCCTTCGCGATGACGGCGGACAGTTCCGCTTGGTCGAAGGGTTTGGTGATGTAGTCGAACGCACCCAGCTTGATGGCTTCAACCGCGGAGTCCACGGTGCCATGAGCGGTGATGATGATGACGGGGACCTCGGGGTCGCTCGCGTTGATGGATTTGAGGACATCGAGCCCGCCCGCCTTCGGCATCACCAAGTCGGTGACGACGATGTCTGCGCTGTTCTTTTGAAACTCGGCCAAGCCCTGTTCACCGTCAGATGTGACCGTGACTTCGTATCCGCTCCGACGCAGCATCGTCGCAAGCACCTTGCGAAGGTTGGCTTCATCGTCGATGACGAGAACTTTCGCCATGGGCTAGCGCTCCGCCCCCGCCGTCTTTGGGGCTTGTCGTTCAACGTAGCCGGCCTCGCCCATCACGTAGCGGGTTTCACCCAACGGTTTCGCAACCGCAGCGCCGGAGTCTTCGTCCTTCACCTCAAAATGCCGTGCGAGGATGTCGGCGTAGGCGTCTGGAACGCCTTTCTTGCGCACCAGGGTGAGTGTCGTGCGCCGAAAACCGCCGCCTGCAAGCGGCGACTCCATCAGAATCGACAACGTGGGCAGCAGCGCCTCACCGCTGATGCGAAAAAGGTGAAGGGTCTTGCTGCGGTCCTGCTCCGTCTTCACCCCGACGGCGAATTCTTTCGGTCGCAGTTCGAACGCACCCAAGTCAAGGGCAACCATTCGTGGACCCGTGCTGATTTCGCCCGGGCTGACATGTCCAGCGAAACCGACATGCCGGGCGACAACCTTCACGCCGTCGAGCAACGCCACTTCATAGGTCCGGGGTGCGGTTTCGCCTTCGCCGGCAAGCCGCTCCACCAGGGCCGCCCGCCAGCCCTCACGCTGGGGCCAATTCTTCACTTGAGTCCAGCCGATGCGATGCCCAGAAGTCCGATAGTGAATCCGATTGAAGTCCGGGTAGAGCAGCGTCAGTTCGCTGACCGACGCAGCCGTGGCCGGAGGCGCTGTGGCCAGCGAAATCGCGAGAAAGAGCGCATGCATGGCTTCCTTGTACCTCGTCTTGCGGTAGCTTTCTGCACCGTTGATGCCCTCTGTCGCAGCTGAACACTCTCCAGCCCCTCGGCGAAGCCGCGGCGCCTTGGCGGTGGCCACAGGCATTTTGGTGTCGCGGCTGATTGGCCTGGTGCGAGAGCGCGTGTTTGCGCATTACCTCGGCAACTCGCCGGCTGCCGCCGCATTTCGGGCAGCGATTCGTATTCCCAACGTCTTGCAAAACCTTTTGGGCGAGGGCGTGCTGTCGGGGTCCCTCATTCCGGTTTACGCACGGCTGCTCGGAAAGGACGCCACCGCGGAGGCGCGTGAGGTCGCGTGGACGGTGTTGGGTGTCCTTGCGGCGCTCGTCGCTGCCCTGGGTGCGCTGGGCGCGCTGTTCGCGCAGCCGTTGGTGGAACTCTTGGTGCCCGGCTTCTCCGCCAGCCTTCGTGCGCTGTCGGTCGACCTGGTGCGGATTCTTTTCCCCGCGACGGGCCTCTTGGTGCTGTCGGCCTGGTGCTTGGGGATTCTGAACAGTCACCGTCGCTTCTTTTTGCCCTACGCAGCGCCTGTCGTTTGGAGCTTGGCGCAAATCGTGGCGCTGCTCGTCGCCGGTGGTTTCTTCGACGGCTTCTTGGGCGGTGACACCGGTGCCCTTGACGGAGATCGCCTGGTTCGAGTGCTGGCGCTCGGTGTGCTCACTGGAAGCGTGCTCCAGTTCTTGATTCAGGTTCCCACGGTGTTTCGGCTGTTGGGCGGTGGTGTGCCCACCTTCAATCTGGCGATGCCCAGCGTGCGCGACGTCGCTTTCGCTTTTGTGCCTGTTGTCTTGGGGCGAGGCGTCGTTCAGCTCAGTGGTCTTTTCGACAACGCGTACGCGTCGCTGATTTCGCCGCGAGCGGTGTCAGCCCTTGGCTATGCGCAGGTCATCTATTTGTTGCCCGTGAGTTTGTTCGGCATGGCAATTTCTGCCGCCGAGCTTCCGGAGATGGCACGTGAGAGCGGAGCCCCGTCCGAAGCGCGGGCCGCAGGCGTTCGCACTCGTCTGGCGGCGGCGCTGTCGCGAATGGCCTTCTTCGTTGTTCCGTCCGCTCTGGCGCTTGCGCTCCTCGGCGACGTGTTGGGTGCGGCGCTCTACCAGACCGGGCGGTTTGACGCGGGCGACAGTCGATACTTGGGCTACGTGCTTTTGGGCTATGGCGTTGCCTTGTGGGCGACCACCTCGGGCCGGCTGTACGCGTCGGCCTTGTATGCGCTGGGTGATGCGAAGGCACCGTTTCGCTCGTCTCTGGCACGCGTGGGCCTCACTTTAGGGCTTGGCTATCCAGCAGCGGTGATGTTGCCGGCGTTGCTGGGCGTTCCGGCCGAACTGGGCGCCGCGGCTTTGACGCTCTTGTCGGCTTTCGGTGCGTGGCTGGAAGTCCTGATTCTCAGAAGGCGCGTGCGCCTGCATGTCGGCCCATGGGACAGGGCGCCGACGCTATTTGCCAAGCGGTGGCTGGCAGGGGGCGCAGGGGTGGCGGCCGGTCTCTTCGCCAAGTGGGGGATGACGCAGCGGACGGGTGCTTCTGCGGAAGCCGTCGCCGAGTGGGGGGGGCGCTTTTTCGCCACGCCCGCAGCCGGCCCCCTGCTGACGGCAGGGCTTGTCCTTGGCGCATTTTGCGTCGCGTACGGGCTGGCGAGCATGCTGATGGGCGTCCCCGAAACGGTGCTTCTTGCGCGTTTCAAGCGCGGACCTCATTGACATGTGCGCCAGGGCACGCTTTCTCGGGGCGTAAAGGCGTGTATGTTGCGCGCCCTTTCTGTTGCCGAGAGGTTACCCGTTGTGAGTGACGAGAAGAATGCTGCTTCGCCAAGCGATACGCCCTCACCGACCGCGGTGAGCAACGGTGTTCCCCCGACCAAGCGGACCGCCGGGCCGATGGTGGTTGTTCGGCGGGCGGTTCCGCCCGTGCCCGCGACGCCCAAGCCCGAAGGCAAGCAGGAAGCGGTCGTTTTGCCCTCAGCGGCGGCAGGCGCCGACGCTGCAGCACCCGGGGCCGTCGCAATGTCCGAGGCAGCCATCGCAGCGCCCGCGGGGGCGACCACCGTTGCGCCGGCACCTCCGCGCACCGGTGTGTTTGACGAGGTGGAAGAGAAAGAGTCTTTCGCCGAGCTTCTTGAAACCCAATCCAAGAGCGATGCGGTCAGCGCGCGCCGTCTGCCCCGTGTGGGCGAGCGCGTCAGCGGGAAAATTTTTCAGCTTGGCGCCGAAATGGTGTTTGTGTCTTTGGGCGGCCGCAGCGAAGCGATGATTCCGCTGCGCGAACTGACTGACGAAGAAGGCATTTTGCGCTTCGGTGTGGGCGATGTCGTGGAAGCTCACGTGGTGGAGGCTGGCGCACGCGGTGTGACGCTGAGCCGAGCTTTGCCGAAGGGTTCGACATCGATGTCGGGGCTCATCGACGCGCGGGCCAGCGGCATTCCAGTCGATGGACTCGTGCTGAGCCTGAAGAAGGGCGGTTTCGAAGTCGCCGTTGGTGATGTGCGTGCGTTTTGTCCGATGAGCCAAATGGACCTGCGCTTTGTCGATAAGCCCGAGGAATACATCGGCGAGCGCTTTCACTTTCGCGTGATTGAAGCCAGAGAGCGCAATGTCGTTTTGTCTCGCCGTGCGTTGCTGGAGGCAGAGCAGAAGGCGAAAGCCGAAGAGACCCGTAAAAACCTGGTTCAAGGCGCGGTCCTCAAAGGTCAGGTCAGCGGGGTGCGAGAGTTTGGCGCGTTTGTCGACTTGGGCGGTGTGGAGGCGCTCATCCCCACGAGCGAGCTTTCGCATGCACGGGTGCATCACCCCAGCGAAGTCGTCAAGGCGGGCGATGTCGTCGAGGTTGAGATTCTTCGGATCGAGCCGGGCGAGCCCAATTCCCCCGACAAAGCCAAACGCAAAGAGCGGATTACTTTGTCGATGCGTTCGCGTCAGGCGGACCCGTGGAAAGAGGTCGCGGATTCACTGAACGAAGGCGACAAGCTTTCGGGCAAGGTGGTTCGGTTGCAGCCCTTTGGCGCGTTCGTCGAAATCAAGCCCGGTGTGGACGGCCTCGTGCACATTTCGGCGCTGTCGAATCGGCGGATTGCGCACCCGAAAGACGTGGTGAAAGTCGGCGACACCATTGAAGTGGTCGTTCAGCGGGTCGATAGAGACGAAAAGCGCATCGCTTTGCGGCGCGTGGTGGAGGGCGAAACTGCGCCCGTCCAGGCCGAAGGTGACGGCGTTGCGCCAGCAGCCAAGGCGCCCACACCCTCCGCACCGCGGCCGAAGTCTGGCCAGGTGGTGACGGGCGTCGTCGAGCGCATTGAACCCTTTGGTGTGTTTGTGGAGTTTCCGGGGGGCCGGGGAATGATTCCTGCTAGTGAAACTGGGACCGACCGCGGCGCCGACCTGAAGCGCATTTTCAAGTTGGGTCAAGAAGTCAAAGCGGCCATCATCGAAATCGCGGCTGGGAAAACGCGGTTGTCTATACCCGCCGCCGCGCGTGTTGAAGAACGTGCCGAGGTCGAGGCCTGGAAGCGCACGCAGTCAAAGGGCTCCGGCAAGGGCTTTGGCACCTTGGGGGACCTGCTCAAGGGCAAGGTGGGCGGGTAAGGGTAGCGGGGCATGCTGCGGGGTCTTGTGCGGGGAGTGGGGCGATTCGCCGGGTTGCTGACGCTGTTGCTCGCGGGATGCGACGGCCTGTTTGGCCCAGGCGGCGGCGGCGACGGCGGTGGAGACGCCGACGGCGGTGTTGGCGTTGACCCATCTTGCCTTCAACGAAACCTGACCGATGCGCTGGGCAAGACGCGCTTGCTGGTGGGCGCACAGCTGGATGCGAGTCTTGCCTCGACAGCGCAAATCGACATTCGCTATTTGTATTTGGCGGGCGGGGTTTTCGATTCGCCCCAACCCTGCACCAGCTGCACCGCCTCGTGCAGCGCCGGCGGAACGACCTGCGCTGGGGCCGGATGCGGCTGGTGGGGCTGCTGGCAAGATGTGTCGGTGGCGCCTGGCCAGTACTTGCGGAATTTCTTAAACGCGACGCAAACGCGGTCGCAGGTGCCGTGGGTGACGTATTACGAAATTCTACAAGCCTCAGGTGGCCAAGACGGGCCCGAACTTGTGGATGAAGTCACCAGCGTTTCTCTGATGACGCGCTACTTCAACGATTTTCGTTTTGTCCTTCAGCAAATTGGGACGCGCCGCGCGTTTTTTCACGTGGAGCCCGACTTTTGGGGCTACGCGCAATACGCCAATACGGATCCGCACGCACTGCCGGCCGCTGTGGCTTCGGCGAACAGCCAAGATTGTTCGTCTCAGGCGAACACGGTCGCGGGCATGGGGCGCTGTCTCATCAGCATGGTGCGCAAGTACGCACCCAACGCGCTGGTCGGGCTGCATGCCTCGGCGTGGAGCACCCGCATTTCGGTGCTGGGCAACCGAAGCGCTTCGTTGGATGTCGCGGGAGAAGCCGTGAAAACGGCGAACTTCTTGCGCGAGGTCGGCGCGACGCGCGGTGATTTCATCGTCGTGGAAGCGTCTGACCGGGACGCCGGCTACTACACCTCGATTGGGCGCGACACTTGGTGGGACGCCACGAATGTCTCACTCCCCAGCTTCACACAAGCGCTGACTTGGGTGCGTACCCTGTCCGATGCGCTCGTGTTGCCGAACATCTTTTGGCAACTGCCGCTTGGAAACATGTCTCTTCCGAACACCAACCAGCGCTGGCAGGACAACCGCGTGGACTATTTCTTTGCGAACCCAAGCCAACTCGTTGGCGCCCGCACGGCCGGGATGCTGTTTGGCGCCGGCCAAAGCCAGCAGACGACGCCCGGTACCGACAACGGCAACATGCTCGCCAAAGCGGCGGCGTACGTTCAGTCTGGCGGTACGCCAGTCTGCCCGTAGGTGTCTTGCGGCTTGACGCCGTCGGCGCTGGCGGTTACATGCCTACCCACTCATCGCGGGGTGGAGCAGCCTGGTAGCTCGTCGGGCTCATAACCCGAAGGTCGCAGGTTCAAATCCTGCCCCCGCAATTGAACGTATCAAAGACCTGCGCTTGTAAAGGCACAGAGATGTTGAGGGCCCCGGTCGCCAGATAATGGCGGTCGGGGCCTTCGCTCTTGGGCGTCAGAGTCACGGGGCCGAGATGCTTGGCGAGGATGGGGCGGGAAGTCTGCGGGTCCTGGGCCAGCGTGCCCGCGAGGTCGTGCAGGTAGGACTTGATGACGTGTGGGTGGGCGGCGAGCTGGGCGCGGGACTCCTTCGTCCGAGCAGTGGTCTTTCGCTCGCGGAGGGCCTGAAGGTGCTCCTCCTCGGCGCGGAGCCGCTCGCCGAGCGCTGCTGACCATCCTGCCTGTGCGACGGCTTGGGTGAGGTTCTGCACCCGCCCCTCGGCCTCGCTGATTTCTCGGTCCAGGCTGCCTGCGGGCACCTCCGTCTTGGGCGCAGTGGCGAGCCGACGATTGAAGCCGTTGACGAAGCGGTCCACCGCCTCGGGCGCGAGTAGCACGTCCCGCAGGGCTCCGAGGATGGCGGCGTTCGCCTTGCGCTCCGAAACCGTGAGCGCGTTCGAGCAGACAGCATCGCCCTTGGTGTGGTGAGCGGCGCACCCAAAATTGGCGTACCGCACACCCGCCTTCACCTTCGTGGACACCACGCTCATGCTGGAGCCGCACGCTCCGCAGCGGAGCAGCCCGGATAGAAGGCGGGGAGGGCGCCCCCCGCCACGACCGCGTCTGGAGTTGCCCCCGTCCCCACCGTCGACCTAGCTAGCTGGACCTGCCCCGAACGCGCCTGAACAAGAACGCCAGCGCGAACCAAGGCGCGAGGACGGCCATTGCACTGCCGCCTCCGCAACCCGATGGGCGAGTCGGTGAAGGCTTCGGCGGGAAAGCGAGTCGGTGGGCCGGATCCCCTAGCAGCAGCAGCGTTTTGCGAACGTCGGCAGAGTGGACGGAGGCCTTCGCTTCGAGCAGCGCCTCACCCAACGTCTTTCCTTGCCGAAGCGTGGCTTCGACGATGGCGTCGCTCGCCGTAACTTGTTCGTGAGGCGGCATCAAACCGGAGAAAGCAATGACGCTCTGCGCGCCGGCGTCGGGGAGTCGGAGCCACGACTCGGCCACGCTGTCACTGTAGGCGTCATCAAACGCACCGTTGAGGCAACTCAAGGCCAGGAGGAGGGGAGCGCGAACGAATCGCGCTCTCTCGGAGACCTGATCAGAGTTCAAAAGTCCGTCGCTCCACGTGGCAACGCTGCCATGGCCGAGGTAGCCGGCGATCTTGGGTTTTTCCTCTGCCCAAGTGGAGAAGACGTCGTCTGGGCTCATCCCTGCGGTCGGCGAATTCCAGACCATGACTTTGCGCGTGACGCCGCCGCCATCGCTCTTCAGAATCAGGCTTTCAAAATCAAAGTCCCTGGGGCGACCGACCGCCCAGTTCACCTGTGTTTTGGACGACTCCGCCCAAGGTGAGATGAGCTTTTGCACCATGGCTTCGACGTCTGTCGTATCGCGCCCGGGGAGACGACCGACGGGCCACTCCGGCAGTCCGTCACTGTTGAAGTCCACCCAGCTGTCCTCGACCGCCGTGCGCAAATAGCCTGTGGAGGCGTAGGCGACCGGTAGGAGATCGCCGCGCGTCGTCTGCAGAAAGCCCCGCGGGTCGAACGACGCGTCGCCCACCAAGAGTATCTGCCGGGGCAGAAGGGGCTGCGATTCCCAAGCGTTGCGGAAAAAGAGGCGCAACGCTTCAGGGTCCTTCGCCCCAAATGTGTAGGCGTTGTAGATGTCCTCGGCTGCAACACGAGCCGTGTGCAAGCCCTGATTTCTGCGTACCGCTTCAAGCGGTTCAACCGCTGCCAGGAGTGCGCGAGGGCCAACGACAATCCAGTTCGCACCCGCAACGTTGGGTGGAGTGGGTCCTTGTTCGAGTCTCTCAAGCGTCGTCGCTGCCTTGGCGTCGCTATCGCGGTGGACATAGAGAACGCGGCGACCGGCCGAGGCCAACTGAATCTCCGCATTGCCTCCAGAGCCGCTTACGGAAAGCACAAGCGGGCGATCCGGATCCGTGATGTCCAGTGCTCGAAGAACGCTTGAATCTGCATCGGCAACGGTGAGCGTGGCGGGTCCACTAAGCTCACCAACAACCACGTCATCGGGCCCGAGTGTCCTCGGGTAGTGGATTTTGGCCGATTTCAACAGGCTGATGTCTGACGCGCCCGCCAGCGCCCGAAGTCCAAGCTGAAGCGCACCGCCGCTCCACGTTCCGGGCGCAAGGGTCAGCGTCTGCTGGTGAGGAGCTGCGCCGGCCCACTGCAGAGTGGCCTGTGGCGCACCACCCACAGTCACCTCAACGCTGTGGTTCCCCGCCGAGACGCCCTGCAGGTCGAGTTGCAGGGTTGCGCTCTGCGCAGTTGCGGCTCGTGTTGAAAGCTGAAGCGTCTTCTGGGTTCCGACTGAGGTCACGGCAGCGGCGAAGAAGGGCGGGGCTGAGGCATCGCGAAGCACAGGGAAGTAGATAGAGCGTCCCTGTAACTCCACGGTCTCGTCGAGCAAATCTGTCGAGGGGCCAGTGGAAGGTCCCCCCGGGTGAGGGGCCAATGCCCGCTCTGCGCCTGCCTGCGAGAGCCAATACCAGCGCGTGTCCGTATGGGTCCCATCCAGGGCAACCCCGAAGAACGCAAACGTGTCTTCGTCGTCCAATCTGCCGTTTTCGGCCCCCGTGGGTTGCAGTGCCACTTGAAGTCCGTCTCGTTGGAGTACCAGACGCCGCGGGTCCACGCTCGAACCCAGCGCTGCGCGTACTTGGGTGCCGGTCACTCGGTACCAACCGCTTTCCGCCACGCCGATTTTCAAAGTCGGCCTGCCGGCGAGCGATAATTTCTCTGCACCCGCTGCAGTTCGCAGCGGACCCGTCCAAACAACGCGCGAGGATTCCGAGTTCGCTTCGCCGCTTCCCGTCAGCTTGGCTGTGCGGCGAGGCTTCGAGGTCACATTGCCGGCACGCGCCGTGACGGGGCCATACCACTGCGTGCTTCCATCGAGGTGTGTTCCTTGAAGCCAGTACCGGTCTCCGGCGCTGCCTCGAGCATCCGTCCAGTCGTAGGACGCGCCTGCGGTCAACGGCGTGCCAGCCCCTGCACGAAGCACGGCGCCCGGAAAGAGGTCAGGGCCAAGCGCAACGCGTCTCGTCCCTCGTTCACTGAAGAGACGGAAGCCGAGGTGGTCCAACTCGTATGAGGTGTTCCACCCGATCTGAACGCCGTCTGGGCCTGCGATCGCATCGAAGCTGTCCAGGTTGGCCAGCGTGGGAGGAAGCGAACCCAGAGCGAGATAGACGATTTCCGTTGCCTCCGTGTCGCCTGTGCTCCAATTCAACGTGAAGCCACCCGAATCAAGACTCACCAAGTCGGCCTCGGCCTGTACTGTCGGTGGCTCGTTGTTGACTTTCATGAAGACCTTGTCGCTCTTCGAAATCGAGTTCACGTTCGTCGTGCCGAGATTGTCGGCGTCTGTAAATGCCAAGCTTGCCTCGCTGGTGCCGTCAGACATCCCGAGGCCCATGCGCGCGTGAACGATAGGTGCTGCATTGGTCACATCTTGGAAACCCGCGAGGAACACCGCCTTGGGCTGAAAACCGAGGCCCGCTACGGCCTGGTTTCCAGTTCCAGAAATCTTGTTGAAGCTTCCCGCAAAGACGTTCACGCCTTTGAGGGCCAAGTAGGCCACCTGACCCGCCGATGCGTTGGCAGTCGTATAGTTGAGGGTGAAGCCGTCGGTGTCCATAGACACCCAACTCGCCAACTTCGAGAAGGTACCTCCACCGACGGAGGTGTCCGACGTCAAACTCTCAGCCACACGCTGGCTTCGGTAGGTATCGGACGTGCCGGCAGCGTCGATTCCGAGCAAGCTAAACGCCCACTGATCACCCGAGGCATCTGCATAGCCAAAACCAAAGCCAGCGTTCACCTGAGTGGCCGGGGCCGCTCCAGTCAGGCCGCTTCCCGCGTGTACGAGCAGGTAGAGATCGGGCTGAAAGCCCACTCCGGTGATCGACTGGTTACCCGTGGCCGTTGCCATCGTGAAGGCGCCGACTCTCGCTTGAATGTCTGTTCCGCCGACGACGAGATAGTGAATGACGTAAGCGTTTGCGTCGTTCGTGCCCCATCGAAGGTCAAACGTTGTCGCCGACACGGCGTTCAGCGTCGCCTCTGCCAAAGGGGCGTTGCCACTCGTTGGACCGATGATAGTGAGCATCACGTTCGCGACGCGGCGCGCCGTGTTCGATGTGCCGGCGGCATCTTGACTTGCTGCCCCGAAGGAACGCGACGTCGACGTGTCGCTCACGCCCACCGCGGCTTCGAACCCCGCTTGAAACCCTGTGACGTTGGTGTTCCCGGTGGTCCAAAGAATGATCGCGCTGGGAACGACCCCGAGCGTGTGCGAGACCGATTGCACCACGGGTGCCGCGCCGGTCGACTTGGTGAAGGTGCCTACATCGAATGCTGATGCGGCCCAAGACGGCTGAGCACACAGCAGGGCGCCTGCCGCGAGTGCGCTGGCCGCCAGACGCCGGAGCGACTCGAGTCGGCGCAAGGCGCCGCAGAGCCAACGCTGGGGTCGGCCTTCCACGGCCGTGACGCAGACCAGAATCTCTTGGCTTAACTTGGCGAATTGCGTGGCGTCGGGTGGTCGTTGTCCGCTGACAACAACGCCGCCAACCTGGGGTCTGGATGGAATGACAGGCTGCAGCACTCTACCTCCTCGACAAGCCGGACAATGCTCGCCAGGCGCGCGGCAGTGCGCCTGGCGCAAAGTGGATAGCAGACTCGCGCGGTGAACTCAGCACACAAGGTGGGCGTCGGCAAACGTCCAATTCGGTTCTGTTCCTGCGGCCATCCAGTTTCTGCTCTCGCTCTGCTCTAGCCCCCAACGACTGCTGTGGCGTGTTGCCGCACCCGCGCGAACCGAATACCGGTTTGGCCGCCGAGATCGAGCCGACTGCGGACACGTTAGGGAAGGATCGAGCCCGGGTCGGCGAACGCCGGGTTCTCGAGCACCGTCATGTCGGTCAGTGACTCCAGAAAGGCAACCACGTCGACGAGCTCTTCATCGGTGATGCCGAAGCCGCGCACGAGGCCAGACTTGAGGGGGTTATTCCGCCCATCGCCGGCGAGCGGTCCAGACGCGATGTTCCTGCCGCCGGCTGCATAGTGGCGGACCACGTCGGCGAGAGTCGGGATGCTCCCGTCGTGCATGTAGGGCGCCGTGAGCGCAACGTTGCGGAGACTTTGAGGGCGAAAGCGTCCGCGGTCGTTCATGTTTGAGGTGAGCTCGTAGAGGCCTTGGTCGTGAGGGGGGTAGCTGCCGTCGTTACCGACGTTGTAGAGGCCGTTGTTAAAGAAGGGGTAGGTCACCGTGCTCTCCGTCGTGTTCAGGTCACGATACGAGATGGACAGGTTCGTCCCTGAATGACAGTGGAAGCACTCCAGCCGCTCGCCGTTGAATAAGGCGAGGCCCCGCTTTTGCGACTCGGTCAGCGCCGACGCGTCGCCTGCGAGGTAGCGGTCGTACGGGCTGTTCGCGCTCGCGAGAGACCGACAGAATGTAGCGAGGGAGAGGACCACCTTGGCAATGGTCGCGCCACTGGAACTCTCCGGAAACGCTTCCACGAACGCCCGGTTGTAAGTGGGGTCGCCGTCGAAGCGCGCAAGCACCTCTTCAACGTTTGCGTCCGAGACGCCGAGTTCCACCGGACGGTCGTTTCGAATGGGAACCTCGAGCTGGTCCTCGAGCGTGAGCAACGCGTTGTTGGCCCACGTGAACGACGCATTGTACGCGGCGTTGATGAGCCCCTGGCTGTTGCGGGAAAGCACGTGTCCGGTTGAACCGACCGACGTGTTGCGCCCGTCGGTGAACGCGCGCTCTTGCTGGTGGCAGCTCGCGCACGACTGGGTTTGGTTTCCAGAGAGTCGGACGTCGTAGAACAGCCTCCGACCGAGCTCGCGCTTCTCCACCGTCGGCGGGTTCTCCGTGGGGAAGGCGGGGACCTCCAGGGAGGGTGGCAGCGCGAGCGCGCGTCGAAACTGCGCCTCGGGGTCAGCCTCGCACGCCGCGACGAGCGTCACGAGGAGAAGCGGGAGCCGCCGGCAAAGTCGCATGCCTTGGGTCAGTGGTGGTGTGGGCGTGCGAAGACGGTGTTGCTTGGCGCAGAGGCCGTGCCGGTGTCGATATTGAGGCCAAGGGAGTCGAACACCACGGCGCAGTCGGGTTGCATCGGCGAGGAATGGCACTCCACACCCGGGTTTCCTCCAACGTTGAAGTCGACACCTTGAAGCAGGTGCCGCAGGTCCACCCCGACGACATCGCGCTCCACGTCGAAGTCGTCGAGCGAGACGATGGGGTTATTGATGAAATCGCACGTGTCCTGCGTGCTCAGCACCCTACCGCCAGCGGTGCCGCAGCTGCGGCTCCCGACGTGTATGTAGCCCTCGCCGCCGGCGCCTCCCCCGTTGAGGGTGAAATTGAAGACGAAGTGCCGGTGGCCCCCTGCCCAGCTCCAGTGCATCTCGGCCAAAGGCGACGGCGCGCCCTCGGCGCTGTAGTCCGCGACGACCTCTTTCATCAGGGGTTGCGGCACCCCCACGACGAACGAAACGGTCGCGACGTCCTGGACGAACGTCGTACCGGTGATGGCCGTATGGGTCCGAGCGGTCCCCTCTCCACCGCCGAGCGCCGCGCTGGCGCAGGTACCCTCTGTGCCTGTCAGGTCAACGAGCCCGACCCAACCCTGCGACGAGGAGTACTGGAACTCGTCGGCGTCGAACGTCGTGTCGATGTCGCGGCCGGCCGCGTCACGAAAGACAACGTCGCTCACGTAAAAGCGCAGGTCGTTGATTCCGATGTGGTCGGCGCCTGAGGGACCAAAGCCTGGAAGGTCTTCCGAGCAGCCAACGGTGACGTCGTCGACCACGGAGGCGAATCGCAGCGCGAACGGAGAACGACCGCATGCGGCGCACAGAAGGGCAATGGCTGCAAGGAAGGAACGAATGGATGCGCTCATGCAACGCTGGCTACGCGAAGCCATGTGTCGCGTCGCGCGGCAAAATGCCGCGCCTGGCGCCGCACTTTGCATGAGCCCGTGGCACAGCGGGCGCGCCGTCTGTAGGGTGGCTGCGTGCACGCCCCGGCGCCTCCTTTCTCTCGCCAGCTCGATCTTGCGGACCTCGTCCGCCTGAGGTGGGGCCTCTTGTTCGGAGAGGCTGCGCTGGTCCTGTCGATGGCGGTGTGGGGGCTTCGCGTCCCGGCGGTTCCGATGCTCGGCGTCCTCGGGTTCGGCGTCCTCGGCAACGCCGTCGCGAGGTTGCTCGGGAGGGGGCGCTTACTCACTGGCGCGCGCGTGGCTGCAGTGATGACGCTCGATGCGTTTCTGTTGACCGTCTTGCTCTACCTCGGGGGAGGCCCCTTCAACCCCTTCACGACGCTCTACCTCGTAAACGTCGCGCTCGCGGCTGTCCTGCTCCCGGCACGGCTCGCCTGGACACTGCTCGCGGTGTCGGTGGCCTTCTTTGCTGCGCTCTTTCCACTTCACGCGCGCGTGCCGCCCGTGGGTCTCGTTCTTCCCTCGCATGCGGAGATGATGCGGCTCCACGTCGGAGGCATGTGGATCGCATTCGCACTCGCGGCCGGGCTCATTCTGTTCTTCGTCCTCAAGTTGAACCGAGCGCTGGCAGAGCGCGAGTCGCAGTTGGCAAACGCGCGAGATCTCGCGGTCCGTCGGGAGCGGTTGGCCGCCATGGCAACGCTCGCGGCCGGCACCGCTCACGAGCTTGCCACGCCACTGTCCACCATCCTGGTCGTCCTCGAAGACCTTCAGGAATCGCTGAGGGCAACCCCCACGCCACAGCACGTGGCGGAGGACCTCGAGCTCGCGATCTCTCAGGTCGAACGGTGCCGGAAGCTCTTGCGACAAATGTCCGCGGAGGCCGGAGAGCTGGCAGGCGAAGCGCCGAAACGCGTGCAGGTCCGTGAGTGTCTCGTGCTCGCATTGAGCGGAGTCGAGGAGCGCGAGCGTGTGAGCTTGCCCCGCAAGATGGAGGAAGACGTGCACGTGGAGGCTCCGCTTCAGGCGCTGGCATCCGCGGTGGGTGGGCTGGTTCGCAACGCGGTTCATGCGTCCGCCAAAAGCGGTGCCGTGGTGCGCGTGGAGGTGCGGCGACCGTCGGCCACGCGTGTTGCGATTGCCGTGGTCGACGAGGGCGACGGGATGGCGCCCAGCGTGCTCGCTCATGCGGGTGAACCGTTCTTCAGCACCAAGCCGCCGGGCGAAGGAATGGGGCTCGGTCTCTTTCTCGCCCGCGCGCTGATGGAGCAGCTCGGGGGCTCGCTCTCCCTTGACTCGACGCCCGGACGCGGGACCACGGCGTGCCTCGAGCTTCCTGCCGCGAGGGCGTTGTGAGCGCGGCCCGTGTCCTCATCGTGGACGACGATGAGCCCCTTCGTGAACGGCTCGCCCGGGCGCTACAGGCTCGCGGATACGACGTGCTCGTGGCCGGCTCCGGGGAGGAGGCCGTGCCTCTCACCGAATCATACGGGCCGAACTGCGCGCTCGTTGATTTGAAGATGCCCGGCGAATCGGGTTTGGACCTGCTGCGAAAGCTGTCCGCGCGGGCACCGGGGCTCTGCATGGTCGTCCTCACCGGTTACGGCAGCATCGCCACCGCCATCGCGGCGACGCGCTCGGGCGCCGCAGATTACCTCCAGAAGCCCGTGAGTCTGGAGGAGGTGATCGCCGCGTTGGAGGGCAAACGGGGGCCGGCATTGCCGCAAACCGTGGAGACGCCGTCTTTGGCGAGTGCCGAGTGGGAACACATTCAGCGCGTGTTGGCGGACACCGCAGGGAACGTCACTGAGGCGGCGCGGCGGCTCGGAATCGACCGGCGGAGCTTGCAACGCAAGCTCAAGCGGTATGCGCCTCGGCGGTAGAGCGCCTCGTATGGGCCGACGAAGCATCTTGATGCTTTCTTGATGCCGACGGCCCGAAGCTTGATGCGGCCTAGACACGCCTTCGCGATATCTCCTCTCCAAAGGTGACCACATGCCTCGCATCAAGACCACCACAACGCTGACCGCTTCAACCGCCGTCGCTTTCCTTGCCTTGGCGCTAAACGCCCGCGCCGCTGAGCTAGGAAATGAGACCGAAAATGGAAAGGAACCGGAGCTCGTCGCAAGTGCCGCAGCGCCATCCAGTGCAAGTGAGCTGCTCAGCGCCTCCGCATCACACCAGGGGCCCTTCACCTTCGGCGCCTACGCCGAGGTCTACTACCAGTGGAACTTCAACAACCCGAGCAACGGCATCACCAACTTCCGAGGCTTCGACAACCGGCACAACAGCTTCACCATCTCGAACGTCGCCGTGAGCGCTCAGTGGGATTGGCAGAATCTGGTGGGTCGCGTCGCGCTCCAGGTGGGCAGCACCCCTTCGACCTACTACGCGGCGGAGCCGTCCCTGGCCGGGAGTGACGGCGCCAACGCGACGAGCGCTTCGCTCTGGCAGTACATCCAGGAAGCGTACGTCGGCTATCGGTTCCCGGTGGGGCGCGGTCTGACCGTGCTGGGCGGCATCTTCCTCTCGCCCATCGGGCCAGAGGGGATGGCCATCAAGGACAACTGGAACTGGTCTCGTTCCAATCTGTTTTTTGGTTTGCCCTTCTACCATACGGGACTTCGGCTCACATACCCGCTCACCGACCGGTGGTCGGTGACGCTCGCGGGCTACAACGGCTGGAACAGCGTCGTCGACAACAATGGCGAGAAGTCCGTCTCCGCGCAGGTCACGTACACGCTTCCCGAACGCCTTGCGGTCAGTCTTCTGTATTTTTCTGGTGTCGAACGCGCCCAAGGCGCACTCGAGGGCAGGGCATGGCGGCACCTCTTCGACGCGCACGCGACCTGGAACGTCACTTCACGGTTGTCTTTGCTCGCGCATGCCAACGCAGGCTTCGAACCCAACGGTTTTGGCAGCAGCATATGGGTCGCCGGAGCAGCCTACGCCCGCTACCAACTCCTCCAACCCCTCTATCTGGCCGTGCGCATTGACGCGTTCCATGAATACGCGCCCACGCTGGGCGGAAGCACTGCTGCGCGCATCTTCTGGTCTTCATCGTGGGTGACGTCGCAAACTGCGACGCTCGACTATCGGCCCCACAATCGGGTGTCGTTCCGAATCGAATACCGCCACGACCACGCCGCGGGTCCGCAGTACTTCGGCGGCGTCGTTCCGGTAGCGCTGGACGGAGTCACCTTCGTTGGAAACCGGAGAGGACAGGACAGCCTCACGCTCGGGGTGACCGGATGGTTGTGACGGGGTGCTCACAGCCGTTACCTCGAAGACGCGCTCGTGGTTCTCGCGCAAAACCTGAGCCTTCTTGATCAGGTACGAAGCGACCCGAGTCCCGCTTCGAACAGGTACTTCGCGTCTCACGAGGGACCAACTTCGAAGCCTCTGGCTCTCCCACGCCGTGGCCGCCAAAGTCGTGGAAGACCCCGTTGGCGTTTTGATGCAGGCGCGCGCCAACCTGAAGCGAATGCTGGCGTCCTCCGCGAGGGGATCCGCGAGAGTATGGCTTGAGCAATGGGGTGCTCTCCTTGCAGGGCCGAGTGAAGGGGTCTTGGCCGCGCTGACGTCGCGCTCGCCACGTTCTCGGGAAATGCGGCAGAACACGCCATTTGCTGGCGTGCTCAGCGAGGCGCAGCGCAAAGCTGTATTGCGCGGTTTCTCACTGGCGAATCATGAAGGCGCGCCACCGTGACGAGCGTCTCAGCTCCGAACCAAAAGCACCGCACAAGGGGCATTGCGCATGACCGATTCGGCGACGGAACCCATCAGCACGCGGGTAAGGCCGGTTCGTCCGTGCGTGCCCAACACGATGAGGTCGAAACTGCCCTTTTTGGCAAAGCGCACAATCTCTTCGCCGGGCAATCCCTGCACCACGTTCGTCTCCACATTCGTGACGCCCGCTTCAACGGCGCTGGCCTTTTCGCGTTCGAGTTCCGTCGCACTTTGCGTCATGGCGTCGGTGAGCTGTTTTGGAGTGAACGTGACCGCGCCTTCCAAAACTGGGTAAGCGACTGGCTGAAAGGTGTGGAGAAGCGTGACCGACGCGCCGTAGCGGCATGCCATGTCGGCCGCTCGAGCCACGGCGTCGTCTGAATTTCTGGAGAAGTCCGTGGGGACCAGAATCTTCTGAAAGGGTTTCATGGCGATGGGCAGGGTCACGCATCCGTTGGGTCCGGGGCAAGGCGTATCTGTTCACCCGCTGCACGCCTGAGGCGCTTCCGGTTCTTCGGCCGACGGGTTTAGGGCCTCTGCGGCAAAAACGGCGACGACGCACCGTTGATTGGGGAGCTCGCGAGGCGCTTGGCTTCGGTGAGCGGTCGCTTCGTTTGCCATTTGTCGACAGTCAGCAATCGTTTCGCGCACGAAGCCACGCGCTACTGCGAATCCCTTGGCGTGGACTACGTGAACTACCCGCTTACAGGTGGCCCCGCCGGTGCAGAGAAAGCGACGATGCTCATTCTCTGCGGCGGTGCTCAGGCTGTCTTCGAACGGCTGCGACCGGCATTGGCGCTGCTCGGCCGGCCACAGTTTTTTGGACCGCGTGTCGATGCAGGTGCAGATGTGAAATTCATCGGTCACCTCATGGTGTTCAACGGACTCGTCGGCGTCGCGTCGGCGGTGGCGCTGCACAGCGAATGCTTTCGTGAAGGCCAGGTGGGTGGGGCCGCGCAGGCAGAATTCTTCGACTTTCTGAATCAAGGGGCCGGTGGCACAAGACAATGGGATGTCGGTGCGGCGCGTGGCATTCGTGATGGCATTTGGGACTCCGGGTTTCCGGCGCGTTACGCCCTTGTGGACGCCATCTACACTGCAGAACGCTGCCTCGACGCAGGGGTGTCACGTTTTGCGGTGGATGCGGTCCTTCGCGTGGCACGCGGACTTGCGCGTTTGGTCGCGCTTCGCGGTTCGGACATCGCCACGCACGGACTTGCCCGCGAGCTGGTGTCTAACGGCGGGCTCGCCGCGGTGAAAGAGGGCGGCACGCTCGATGAAGTCGTCGCCGAACTCGAGCCTTCAGTTCGCGCCCAAGTGCACCTGAACGCTTCCGCCGAGGCGTTTGGTTAAACGCCGGCCGATGCTCGACCACTGAAACGTCTGACGACTTGATACGCGAGCCAACCGGCGGGGCCGAACATGAACGTCAGGAACAAACAGGGCAAGAGCAAGAGCCGCGAAATGCCGCGCGCGTGTGCGTCTTGCGCTTCCCAGGTGCCTACAAGCAAGTCGAACGCGAGGTAGTGAATCCATCCCGCGAGCAACACGCCCGGCTGGCTAAATAACGTCGCGACGCCGCTGAGCGAAGAGAAACCGCCTGGTCCACCCCAATGGGTGGCCAGAAGAATAATGTAGGTGATGGCTAAAGAAATCGGGACAATCGTTTGAGTCAGTACTTCGCGAACGAATCGAACGCGCGGCAGCAATGCGAGCGCCAGCCAAGACAGCAACGCAATTGCGTTGGCGATAGAGAACAGCTGTTCGTGGGTCAGCATGATGTTCCTCCTACGGATACCCCAACGTCTAACTCGCCCGCTGTCACTCCTGCAGAGTGTACGCGCGTCCGAACGTGGTCTCATCCGTGAGGGCACGGACTGCGAACGCGGCGACAGAAGCGCGGCTGACATGAGCGAATGCGCCGATTTGTTCCTGCTCACCGGTACGCAGCGTGTCACGCGCGATCCCGTCTGTGAGGCGCGTGGGGCGCAACAGCGTCCAGCGCAGACCGCTGTCTCTCACGATCTGCTCTTGCATACGCCGGTCGGCGAGTGCCGCTTCGGGCACGAAGGAGGCGATGGTTCGATAGACCCACCCAAGTTTCTCGTACGGATGTCCGATGATTGCGCCGGTAATCTGGATGATGCGCCCAATGCCGCGTCCGCGCATGGCATCGACCACATGGCGCGTACCGCGGCTGCACAGGTCCGGCACGGAATCTTTCCTGGGGCCAAGCGTGGAGATCACGGCGTCCCGCCCAACGACCGCACGCTCGACCGCTGCCGCATCGAGCACATCCCCCTCAAAAGGGGCGACGTCATGGCCGGCGGCACGCGCCTGCGCAACGACAAGCCCACCGACTCCGTGATGCGCACCGATGACAACTAAACGCATGACGGCACGCTATCACGCGTCAGCGGCTTGCCACGTGAGGGGATCAACGAACCTGCGCGTGCGGCAACACTAACTTCCTCCGACGACTGGCAGCCCCAACAGCGCCTGCGCGAGCAACGCCACAAAGCCCAGGGCATACATGCTTGCCGCGCCAATCGTCAGCGGAGTCCGCCAGGTTTGCCGATCGCGACGCGCCAGTGCACCCGTCAGCCACGTGAAAAGCGGCAGTAGCTGAATCGCGTGCAGGCCAACGAAGTGAGGAACGCGCAGGTCGCCATGTCGGGTGCTCCAGCCGGTGATGGGCAACCCGGGCCCGCCGTCCGGTGCGCCCACCGTATGTGCGCCCGCAGCCACGAGTGGCCGCCCGGCGCGTAGCTCCGCAAGCTGTGCTTCCGTCGGTCGTGACATGAGCCCGCCGGTCAGCGCACCCGCGATTGTTATCGTCATTCCGAAGCGGAGCGCCCATCCCATGGCGGTGTCGGCAAAGTTCTGTCGCCACAGGGCCACGGCGACCGCCACGGTCGTGAACGTTTGCGTGAAAATCGCCACGCCCATGATGCTGAAGAGCACGGCATCGAGCGGGGTGTTCATGTTGAAGTGGCTGGTCGTGCCGCGCGCCGCCTGCACGTCGATAATCCCAACTTCAAGCAGCAGGACAACGACCGTCATGACGCGCACGACGCGCCGAAGTCGAAGGTGAGATGGCAGCCAGGTGAGGACCCAGGCGAGCGTGAGAGAATAGACGCTGGTTGACACAGCGAACTTGAACGGCTTGAGCCAGGCCGGGGCGCCGGTAATCACGCGAGGGTCCAGCCAAACGCCAAAGGCCGACAGAACCGCAAGAAACCCCAGGAAAGCGCTGGCGGCAGCGAGCAGCGCCTCTTCGCGCCACACGCGCTGCAAGAATCGCCGGATGACACCCAAGGGGTCTTCGAAGGATGGCTGGTCAGATGTTGTCATTGTCAACATAATCTAGCGATGGATGTTGACACCGTCAACACCGGGGTCGACACTGGGCGGATGACGTCGGCCGTAAAGAAACGAGCGCAAAAAATCAGCTATCACCACGGCGACTTGCCGCGGGCCATGGTGGGCCAAGCCGTGCGGACCATTCAGCGGCAAGGAATTCACGCGCTTACTTTGCGTGGCGTTGCCGGGAAGCTTGGCGTCTCGCGTACTGCGCTGTATCGGCATTTTGCCGACAAAGACGATTTGCTCCGCGCGGTGGCAGCCGAAGGGTTTCATCTTCTTCAGACTGAACTGAGCGACGCATGGAAGAACGAAGGCGAAAGTGCCGAGGGCTTCGACGCCATGGGACGGGCGTACATCGCGTTCGCCGTTCGGCATCCGTCGCACTACCGCGTGATGTTTGGCGGCACGTTCCGCACCGAGAAGGCAAAGGCCACCGAGCCGGAGGGGAGTGGCGACGCGTTCGCAACGCTGGTGCAGGCCATCGAGTCTGAGCAGCGCGCCGGAAGAATGCGTCGCGACAACTCCCAAGAGCTCGCGCTGTACGTCTGGGCGGTTGTGCATGGTGTCGCCATGCTGGCAATCGACGGCATCCTCAAAACCCAGGCGGAGCTCGAAAACCTGACAAAGCTCGCCATCGCTCGACTGAGCAGTGGAATTGGTGTTGCGAAATGACGGCGCCGCCGCTGTGTGGGGAAGCCCATCCTGGCGGAGGGTACTCACGCTCGCCGCCAATCAAACCCTTGTGCCTTATCCGTCCCCGGACGTAGCGCACCGCGTCACCCCAGACCAAGCGCGAAAACGTGTAATTGCGCTCCTAGTATCCGTGAACGAGGAATTTGCGAATCACTGCCGAGATGTGACTCCATGCGAGCATCGCCAGGGCGATCATCGCCAAGGGAACCACGGCCAAGGCGAACCAGCGCGTCGAGGGTGATCTCGGCGGCCTGACATCCCACGCATTCTTGTCACGCCACGGAACGATTTCCGGGGTGCATTTGCGGCACGTCAACCCCGCCGGACTGGCGCTTCCCTCCGCCGTGAGCGCGCGCTGGCCGCATTTGACGCAAAGGAAATCGCCCGACACGTGTGAAAGACACACGTATTCGCCCTGGAACTCAAGCCCCGAACGCGGCGTTCAGCACTCTGAGCGCAAGGACTCGGCCAGCCGCTACCATCTCGATGCCGACGCCCGCGCCATGGCGCACTCACCGAAGTGGAGTTTGGTGGTGAGGATGAGGCTCTTCTTCTGTCGAGCCGGTCATCCCCGCGCGAGAATTTCGATCTTCAGGGTCGCACCACCCCGGTGGGGTCACTCCCCCTCAACTTGAGGCGTCGACGCAGCATGATTGCCGAGCCGGGCCTCGGACAAGCCGCCGCATTCCGAAGAGGGTGTGGGGGCATGTAGTTTGCAATATCGGCTTCCCTCACTCTCAACAGGAGCAAGAAATGTCGTTGTCCAAACTGTTCACCGTCCTCGCTTTGTTTGCCCTCCCGATCCAAAGCGCCGGGGCGTCCGAGATGAGCGTGGTTGTCGACGGGATTCCCCAGGGTTTCATCCGGAACCCGGATTATGGCGAGTCCCCAGCGGGCTGCTCGGTGAGTTCGTTCAGCAACTACGACACCAGCGACGGCTGCACTTACTACCAGTACGGCACGGGCGCCGAGATGAGCAACAAGCCGGTCTTCGCGGTAGGCTACAGCTGCGACAACGGTCACGGCGCCTTCACCTACGCCATCTACACCTCTTATCCCTGCCAACAGTACATCTACGGCATGCAGAAGTGGTGAGCTCGGGAGATCACGCGTGGCGCGCCCGCGCGACTCGTCGCAAAGTCGCCGGAATCACGCGAGAAAACACCAGCCCGTCGGGCTCTGCGGGCTGCCCGCAGACTTGCCCGACGATGGCGACGAGGTTCTCAACGCTGTTCTCGGTTCTCCCGAGCAAATCGAGATCTTCCGTAGGGCGGACGACGGGCGCATGCCAGACGCTTGTAGCGGCTTGCGGCCGCGGGAATGACGAGGTCGGCATTCTCGGACATCCTCTGGAAGCCCAGGTCCACCTTGCTCAAGAGGGTCCCGCCCTTGAGCAGTAGCGTTTCGCCGAAACACTGGCCAAGAGCCCAGAGGAGACGCGTGAGGTAGAAATCTTTTTCGACGGTGGCAGGCTGCAGCCGTTCGTTCGCGGCCACTTCTCGACACAGGTCTGCAAGAATTTCCCGCGCGGGGAGGGACGGAAGGGTGATTTTCGGCGGCCCCGACTTCATGTGTCGTTCTCTACGACCCGCCATGTCGTATGGACGGGGCCGCGGCGGGGTGCCCCAGGAACCATGGAGAGCAGCGACCGGCTCTCGGTGATGCGTGCGCGCAGTGGCGCCAGTGCCCGGGGGTTGACCCGCGCGTGCGAGCAAGAGTCCAAGGCGCTGACACGTGCTCGACCGCGAGCCCCTTACCGCATGAGCGATGAGTTTTCGGTGGTCGACGCGTTCCTGAGCTTCGCTGACGAGCGCGAGTGCGGGGCGCATTCCACCGAGGGCTTGTGGGTAGTCGAGGGCATCCAGCAGGGTGCGTTCTGGATCGCTGACGCGAGTGGATCGCCCTTCGATCGTTGTCTCCGTCAAGCCATACGTGAACGCAGCGGGCCTCAGGGCATGGAAGCGCACGCGCGCATTGCCGAGTTCACGAGGTTTGAGTGCCCGGGCCACGTACACGTCGAGGATGGCCCCGTGAATCTGGGTCGTTAGCCCGTGCAACGTCAGGCCCCCAACGCCACCCAGATAGATCGGTATGTTTCCTTGATCCCAATCGTTCCATTTTCCCAGCCCTCGACATCCTGGCGGGCGCGGAACATTGCGCTGAGGGGACCGCGATCCGTCGCTGCAACCAGCAACTCCGCAAAAACTCCGCAACTCAGGCCGATGACCTACGATAAGTAACCGCCATGAGCGAATCGATACGAACCAATCGGAGCTCGCGCGCGTCCGACGCGCAGAAGCGAGAAGAGGTCGTCAACAGACTTTGCGAAGCCGTCCATGCTTGTTTGACGGGTGCCAGGAACGCGTACGGTGATTCCGGCACGGTGATTTCGCCCAAAACTCTGGATATTCCGGACTCGTGCTGGGACGGTTGGGACGTTGGCGAGCACAGACACGAGGCACTTCGCGATGCGCTCGCTCGCGTTTCGACGATCAGTGGTTGGCATCTCGCCGCGGTGAAGTTCGACAATCCGAAGCAGTTCGTCCTGCATCTGAGCCCACCGCAGAATCCCTCTCCGCCCCCGACCGTTATGGGGGATTACCTGGATGACTTGTGAGTGCACGACACCGCGGTCTTGGGAAACCTTCGGCAACGCATTGAAACTCCCGGGGGCCGTGCGCGATAATCCCGGTTTTGGGGAGCGGCGCATGTCAGACCCAATCGTGAGTTTCACACGTGCCTTCGCACGTTTGATGCTGTACGCGGAAAACGCGAAGCGGAGCACGCTGGCCGAACCTTCGTCGAAGAACCTCACCCTGCGAAGCATCGCGCACTGGGCGAAACCGGTCGACGCGCTCTACGCGTCCGTGCGGGATGAACTGCTTCCTTCCATTCGCAATGCGGTCGAAACCCTTCGCGACCAAAACGGAATGGACGCCCAACGAATCATGGATGCGCGCACGGCCCCGGACGTCGAGGACCTTTGGGTCTCCGCCGAAATGAGCAGAGCCCGAGCCGCCCAGGCGCTGACGCAGGCCATCGTCGGTGGAGTCATGGAGGGCCGCGTCTCTCCTCTGGCGCTCGCGCGCGTCGCCCCGCAGGACAGCTTTGCGGGACTCAAGGTGGAGGGACAAGACTTGCTCGATTGGAATGCGCGGGGAGCCCTCCGCAAATTCATGTTCGGGCCCCCGGAAGGCCACGAGGCGCTACGCGAAGCGGTGAACCGCCGGCTCAAAGACGCGGGGAATCCGAACGAGGTGGCTCGTTTCGAGACACGCTTCGAGGATGAGCATCTGCATCTGGATGGCTACCTCGTGACGCAACCGAAACGGGGCGGTTGAACAACGCCCTGTGAGCTTGAGGGTGCGAACTCGAAGTGTCCTGAACATCATTTGGAGTGCGCCAGGTCCTCAACCTTTTGGACCGCCTCGCTGAGCAGCTGCAATCGACCGATGAGGTCGGATTGTCGGTACAGCGTCAGCTTCGCGTTCCAAGCGCATTGCTGACCGACGCGCGACGCTGAGGCGCCGCCCTTCTTGGGTTCTCGCCCCGGGACAAGGGAACCCTACGGGACTTTTTTAGACACGCAGTTTTTGCGGGGCGGGGTCAAGCGTCATCGTCGGCGAACAACGACAGGCCTCGGTGATGGCGGCCCAGTTCGCGGCTGGCGTCGTGCAGCTCACCGTCCGTCAGCGTCCAGCCGACAGCATTGGGTCCAAACGAAGTCGGCTCGCCAATGTCACCTTTGCGCGTCAGCGCGGAGACGCCCAGCCGAGCGGCGTCAACCGCGTGGCTGACCGTCGGTGCCACAACGATTCTTGCCGAACCGTCGGCCTGGCGAATCACTGCAATCGCGCCTCGCTCGAACTGAGTGGGAATACGGCGATGTCGCGAAGTGCGCTTTGCGAGGGAACCTGTGTGCGGTCATTCAATGCTCCCATCGGTGCCTCCGTAAGATTAACGTCCCTTCGGTTGTCGCCGTAGGTTGCCAAAAGCTAAGCATGCCTGGCAACTTGCCGCAGGGAACGTCAGACGAGGCGGTTAGCTTGGCGGCTGAACGGGGGTTCAGCCATACAAACCCCTCGACGCCCCGACGGCGCAGGCACATCTCCAAACCATGGGTGGCGCTGTCGTTCTCTCGGGAAAAGTCCCGCGCGAACTGCTCCGGTTGCTTCGTTGGGTGCGTGCCGCGGACGCCGTTGGGAAGTTGTGAAAGTCGCTCGAGAGAAGCGTTCCTGCGTTTCGAAGGCGTGTCACGGTGCGCAGAAAAGGCCGTCGACCCCCAAATGGGCATGCCTGACTCTCTCACGTACCTTTTACAGCCCGTCAGTTCTCCGCCGGGCTTGGCCTACCCGGTGGCGGTGTCGGTCGTTGGCGTCATGTTGCCTCGGACTGTGTCGCGAAACTGGCTCAACCCGCGGATGAGACTTTGAAGTGTCGCACGGTCCACCTCGCTGAGCTCGGGCTTGTCGACAAGCGCGGACAGGCTCGCGACCCCGATGTGGGGGCCACGCTCCGTGTGGAATCGAGGGTCGTTTAGGGCATCCCGCAGCTCCCTCCCCTGTTGGACGAGAGCGAGGCCCTCGCCGGCCGCCGTGCTGACGGTGCCTTTTGTGGCGACGGACTCGACCTTCTTCGCCAGGGCGTTGATCGCCATCGTCGACGGATTTTCGGCCCGTCGTAACGTGGCGAGCAACGCTCGCAGCCCTTCGGGATTCTCCGAGGCTGCGATGGCGCCACTGGCGATCCCCTGCTCAATCTGCGCTGCGATCTGACTCAATCGCTCCGGTTTCTCAAGCGCCTGCTTCAGCCGATGCATCTGACTCTTCACTTGGCTCGTCTCGCTCTTGGAGTAGCCGCCGAGATCTCCGTCCGCTGTCGTCCGTGACCACGTCGATTGAAGCGACGCCAGTCGTGAAAGGATGACATCCTGGTTTGGGCCTCCGCTTTCGACCACCTGCCTGGCCCGGGTCACCAAGTCGTTGTACGCCGCCTGGATCTGCTGACCGTCTGCGCTCTGAAGTGTGGCGTGGTCGTCCCCTTCGAGCCGCTTCATCATGCTCTCGAAGCGGCTCAGGGCGAACGGGCTGCTTGCAGCCGCCGTCGCGGCCTGTTTCGCGTTCTCGTACTCCTCTGGAATGAGGGTGTCCCGGTTGTTGAGGTCCTCGACGCGGCCGAGGAGCGCCTTCGTCAAGGTGTTGTTTGAAGCCACTGCGCCTGTTCCGTTGCTCATGTTTTCCTCCTAAAAAGTTTTCGTGACCTAACAGCGAATGTCAGCGCGGGTTCCGAGCTGAGTCTCTCGAGCGCGACCCGCCTGAGTGAGCGTCGCCTGCTCGATGGCGGTGAGGCGCGCGTAAGTCGTTGTCTCTGGCTCTGAGGCCAAAGCGCCAAGCGCAGCGAAGACTTGCGAACATGCCTCCTCCGCCACGGGCGCCGGGAGGTGCCCGTCCACACGCGCGACGGCCAACAAGTCGAGGATACGCCCGGCGTGTGCCCGGGCCTCATCTGGAAAGTTGGCTTTGCCTTGGGCCGCATGCTCCAGCTCGCTTAACGTGATGGATAGCAAGTCGGCATCGACCTGCTCCCGACCCCCCGACGCAATCTGCGCCGCGACACGCGTGAGATAGTCAACCTTCTCTTCGATCCCTGCGAGCTCATAAGGGTTTAACGCGACCGCCTGCATTCGGTCCCGCATCCGCGCGAGCACCGCGAGGACCCTCTGCTCGGGGAGATTCTGTGTGTCAGACGGCATCAAATTAACCATAGCGACATCGAGTTATCGAAACGGGCCGGGAAGAGTTTCGCGACACCTGAGAAAATTTTGCTGCGGGTGAGAAGCGTAACCCTCGAGAATCGAGGCATGTCATGAGTTTCTTCAGTAGAATCAAGACTTTTACTGTAATCGGACCCCGCCGCACATTCCGTGGCGGAGAAAGCCGGAATCATTCATGCCACGGTCGGCAAGGGCTCGTTTTCTGCGCAGAAGCTTCAGGAAAACTTCAGCGCGATGATGTCGACTTGGTGACCTGGGTTTGCGCACGCACGCGGTTGTCAACGGGTGTTCGCGGTGGTTACGGTGCCGCTCCCGATGGAAGATCCCCGCCCCGAGAGCCTGCATCGAGACGAGAGCCTCAGTCAGCTCGTCGCGGGGACCGCCGGTGACATCGGTCGGGTGATTCAGGCGCACTCCGCGTGGGTTCAGCTCGAAGTTCAGACAAGAATCGCAGATGCAAAAAGCACGGCGCTTCGAGCGGTCGTCTTGGCAATAGGGGCGAGTGCGATTTTTCCACTCCTTTGCGCTTCGGTCGTACTTGGGCTGGTCGCATTAGGTATCTCGCCGTGGGCGGCTGCACTTTTGGTCACAGCGCTGGTCACGGGCGTGGTGCTCGTGATTCACTTCACGATGAAATTCAAACGCAAAAAACGCATCTAAGGAGCACGCCACATGAAACCATCGTCACCCGAAACAGGAAAAACACCGGTCTCGCAAATTCAGGGCGGTTTTGCTGCGGTGGCGGCGGGCGTTCGTGAAGTCGCGCAGGACGTACGTCAACAGGGTTCCGAAAAGGTAGAAGAGGTGCACGCCTTACTTGAGGAAAAGCGAGACGACGTTGGCAAGGCGCTTGAGTCTGCCAAGCACTGGATTAAGGCGCACCCTCTGGAGTCCGCGGCGATTGGTTTCGGAATTGGTTACCTGGTGGGAACGCTTGCCAAGCGAGGCCGCTGATGGCTGGTGTGTCAGAACCTGGCCCCATCGCTTCTCTTCTCCAATCAGCCCGGCAGAACCCCGACGTCGCAGAGGCGAACGCGCGACTGTCGGGCCGCTTGAATGAGATTTCCAGGCGCGCCGCCGAGCTCAAGGAGAAGACGTCAATTTTGGGTCATCCGATGGCGCCCTTCGCGTTGGGACTGGGGGCAGGGTTTCTCCTTGCACGGAGTGCCACCTTGCAAAAACTCCTCAGCGAAGAGTTAACCAAGGCTCTCGGGAATGCCGTCCAGAACGCCCTGAAGCCCGGCGGGTGAGCCCGGGATCTGCGCCGGCACCCCGTGGTCTCAATTCCCCCGCGTGGTTGGGGCTTCCTTTGACCACTTGATCTCAAGAACGCCCGTGTCGAGGACCCAGGCGACGGGTTGTCCCTGTGCGTCGAGGGTTAGCAAGGGGTTGATGAACGCCGCCGCGGCGGCGCCGACCTCACCGAGGTTGCGCCACGGGAGGTGGTCTTGCTCAGCCATCCTCGCGTAAGGGGCACCCCACGCGAGCGGTGGAGGGGGTAGCGCGGCGGGCAAACGATCAAGGAAGCAGTAACGGCCTTTTCGTGAATTGGATCAAGGAAACATAAGCGGCCTTTGTTTCTTCGAGCGCATGCGACTTTCATCGGCGCGGCAAGCGCGTGGTCGGGGATGATGAGGCGCCGAGGCCCCCGCGCATTCCGGCGCGGGTTTCGATTCGCCGACAGCGTCCGCTGAAGCTAGTGTTGATTTCGGGCGGGCCATTGTTCTGTTGGAGTCGGTGATCAAGTCTCTTTTGCCATGGCAACGCGGGGTACTTTTTGGCGCATGCATGGGTGGTGCGATGTGGGCGCTCAATGTACTTTCAACTCGGTCCTACGTTTCGCTGCTGGCGATGCTTACTGTGAACGCTTGCCTTGGGGCTTTCGCCGCGAACATGGCGAGGATGCGATTCATCAGAGTGTTCTTCCTCACGCTGTTGGTGTTTGGCGTGGGAACGGGGGCGGAGTTTCGCTACTTGGCAAGCCTGGACGGGCGGGAAATGTCGCTCGTTGACGCCCTCTTTATGGGTCTTTTGATACCTTTCATCGGACTACCGTTCTTCGGGGCTTCACCCGTTGGTGCCGTTTGGGTTTCACTCGCCCTGGCAAATGCTTGGGTTCTCGGCCGAACCACTCGACCCGCTGCCTGACCGTTTCGGCCGGCAGTGAATCGACTCCTTGGCCGGGGGCGCTTCACCTACTTCACCCGGGCAAAGGCGCAGTGTGTTACGGTTTATCCATTATGCGTCGTGCAAGTGAGACTGCTCTATGACCAGGGGCCGCCCGCAGGCCATGCTGTTCCAGCTTGGGTCGAATCAAGGACCGGAGTCGCGAAGGTTCGAACAGCGCGGACAACGTCGATGAAACTTTCAGGGGCATCGGCGAGGCGCGACTTGCGGATGAAAGTGGACCAGCGGCGCTGAGCAAGCGTGTTTCCCGCGAACTCGTTGGTGAAGGCGCTCGGCATGGTTTCCAGAAGGGTGTTGCGAGCCTTGAAGGTAGCCGTCACGGCACGGCTCAGGAGTTCGCGTTCGAAGGCGTAGCTCCCTGACAACAGCCAAATGTCGTAGAAGTCTTTCATCCGCCCGTTGGCTGTCCCGAGGACGACCATGGCATGCAGCTTTTCGGCAATGGTGGTCTCGCGACGGTAGGCGCGCAGATGTGGTGCTGGAAAGTCGAGAAGAGTAGGAATGGCCACCTCCTGAGGTGCCGGAACGACGGCATCACCGAATCCGACGTCGAGTTGCATCGATACTCGAGCCCGACCCAGGTGCCCCTCGAACTTGATCCGTACGCCTCCGTGCTCAGCTTCTTCGCGGATGAGAGCGCCTGCTACCGTCTCTGCGTCGAAAGCAAGCCCATCCGGTTCAACGGACTGTGCGCATACCTCCCGGACGATCGCGACGAGGTTCTCGACGGTGTTCTCGGTTCGTCCAAGAAGATCGAGGTCCTTCGTAGGTCGGGCGATGGGCGCGTTCCAGACGCGAAGTTCTCCTTGGAGAGTTTGAGCAAGCGATCGTGTACCGACCGGGAGACGTCTTTCAGAAGGCGCTTCACAGGATGGCCTGGAGGTAAGGTTGCATGACGTTTTCGACATGCACGATGCGCGCCGCATGGAGTAGGTCGTCGGGACGGGAGCGTCGTCGTTCACGCCATGCACGGAGTGCTTCGACAGCGAGATCGAGCCCCAGGCGATTCCGATACCGGAAGGCATCCGCAACGGACCGCTCCGGGCTCGTCACGCGGACCTCCACGCCATCGAGGACGTGCTTCTGCACTCCTTGCCGGAGAGCCTGACGTGACCATTTGTATACCTGGACGGGAGGGTGCTCGAGCTGAGGCGAGCGGCGGCCGTTGGCGATGGCGATATGCACCGCGTGGGGAATCTGAGTGGTGAGCTCGTGGAAGGCGAGTGCGGAGACGAGGCAGATCACCGCACCGGGAGCGCGCTTGGAGACGATGGCCAGATCGGGCGAGGACATCGGTTCCGCTTCTGAGAGGCGGTAAAGCCCGCGCGAGACTCTCTCAAGAACGCCGTCTTTCTGCAGAGCGCGAAGCGTGTCCCGGTGTATGCCGAGTCGCAGGATTTCCGAAAAACGAATGAGTCCTCTCTGCCTCTTTAGGAGTGGGACGGTTCGCTTAAGGAGGGCGGGCGAGATGGCGGCCATGCGTACATAATGTATTAACTTGAGTCTTATTTATCACGTTATGGACGCGCTCTCCAACTGCGGTTTGCACTGGAGTTACCCTGGTTTCGGTGGGTCCTGACCGACGCACTACGTGCTACTTCACCCGGGCTGCCGGGTGAAGTTGCCCCTACAGCTGCTGGATCTCACCTGGGCCCTGAAGACGCGCAAGGCGGCGAAGGTGTGTCGAAACCCAGACGGTACCCAGTTGCCCGATCCACCCGAGCAGGCTGCCCAGCGAATGCTCATGGGGGTTTTCCCTCGAGCCTGGCAAAGAAGCGCTGATCCCGCTGTGTTGAGGAATGGCTCACTTCGATCGCGCACGTGCGTTCGCTCGATGCGGGAAGCTCGACCTCGCGTACAAGGCGCTGACCCAAGCCGTCGCAAACGGCTTCTTGGCGTTCGAAAAGTTGGACACCGAGCCGGACCTCAGCGCACTTCGTTCCAGTCCAGAACGCTGGAGTGAGATGCGGAAAAGCCTCGTTCGTTCGACGAACCCACCCCGCGGGCTTGCCGGCACCTTGGATGTCCCAGGCATTCGCATGAGTCACTCGATCAGCCATCTTTGCTCGAACGGAACCGTGGTGGCGCCTCGTTCGTGCGGGGGGTATTTCTTGGGCAAGTGGTCTTCCGAAAATGGAGACCTGAGCGTTCGGTTGCTTCGCGGATGCGAGAAGGTGGGGGAGCAGTGTGAGAGCCGGCCCACAATTTCTAACCTCATGGGGTGTCCGAAGTGCAAGAGTTTCAAAATCAACTGCCATG